>PWXJ01000265.1 GCA_003561965.1 PVC group bacterium | reverse complement strand
TAACAGGATCTACAGGATTGTTTTTGTTGGTATAGCCGGAGTTTTGGATAATGATTTTGTTAGGTATGTTATTACTCCAAAAGATAAATAGATCAATCCAGAAACCTCTATCCAACGTCCAGCCCTATAAGCCCCTATCCCGTCAATCCTGTTATCCTGTCAAATAAAGGGGGCGAGGTAGGGGGAAAATTAATACAGATATCCCGTCAAAAGGAAGAGTCGCGGAAATTGACCAGGACCTTGGAACCCTCGAAATCAAAGCGGTAGCGCATCGGCCGCAACCCCAACTCCGCCATTTTATCCTTGAACCGGCGGTGTTTTTCCTCGACGTAGAAGACGAAGAACCCCCCTCCCCCAGCCCCGGAGATCTTACCGCCCAGGGCGCCGTTCTCTCTGGCGATCTGATAGATCCGGTCGAACCGGGAGTTGGTCATCTTATTCGATAACTTCTTCTTGAACTGCCAGTGCTCGTCGAAGAGGAGACCGACCCGGGAGAGGTCGGCGGTCTCCGCAGCTTCCAGGATCTTTTGCCCGATCTCCTTGATCCGGTGCATATTCTCGACGATCTCTTTTTCGTCCCGCTCCACACCGGCCCGCTGGTCGGAGAGAATCTCGGCCGAGGCGTGGGAGGTGTTGGTGTAGAACACTAGGAGGTTGCGGTTCAGTTCGTCGATGGCGTCTTCCGGGACCCGGGCGTTGCTCGCCCGGACATTACCGTCCCGTTCGATCTCCAGCACCGTCAGTCCCCCGAAGGCAGCCATATACTGGTCCTGCTTACCCAGGGGGCCGCCGAGGATATCGATCTCCAACCGGCAGGCCTCCTCGGCCAGATCAGTGAGGCTGATATGATCGGACTTGTAGGCGTGGAGGGCATTGAGCAGCCCAACCGTGTAGCAGCTGGAGGAGCCGAGCCCGGTCCCGGCCGGTATGTCGGCGATCGAGACCACCTCGATCCCCCGCTCGATCCCCATCAGCTTCAGTGCCTCCCGGGCGATGTCGTGCCGGATCTCCCCGACCGTTTCCACCGTCTCGGATTGGGAGTACTTGACCCGGACCAGCCCGTCGAAGGGCTGGTTGACGTCGATGTACATATACTTGGCGATCCCGGCGGCGAAGATGAAGCCGCCAAAGCGGGAGTAGTAGGAGGAGAGGTCAGTCCCCCCTCCGCCCAGGGTAATCCGAAAAGGTGTCCGGGTAATTATCATCGATCTACCGCGAGGGTTGTTCTTCCAGATATTCCCGAAGTTCTTCCAGGCCGGCCGGGGTACCGATTTCGTAGAACCGGCGGAAGACCTCGAGGCCGGCCAACCGACCCTCCCCGGCAAGACGGCTGTAAATCCGATCGAGGCTAAAGGGCTCTCCTCCGGCGATCTCTCTGACGATTTCCCGGGAGAAGACCGAGAGGCCGTAATCGATATAATCCAGACCTCGGCCTCCGTGACCCTTGTCGAAAGCCGTCACTTTCCCGTTTCGGAAGCACACATTGCTCTTAACCCAGCGGTTCTTGTTCCGGAAGACGGTCATCAAAACCGGCTGGTCAACCTGAGAAAAATAGGCGAATACCGACCGGTAGTCAACCTCCAAGTAGGAGTCCCCGTAAAGGAGGAGGAATTCCTCTTCCAGGAGTGGGAGGGCCTGCCGAAGCGCCCCGCCGGTCCCGAGCAACCGGCCATCTTCCCGGCTGTAAACCAGGCGGACCCCAAAAGAGCGGCCGCTCCCGAAATGTTCCTCAATTCGTTCTCCCAGGTACCCGGCGCAGATAACGATGTCGCCGATGCCCTGATCGCGCAAAAGCTGAAACTGGTGATAGAGAAAAGGCTTCCCCCCCACCAGGACCATCGCTTTGGGCCGGTCAGCGGTAAGCTCCCCGAGCCGCGTCCCCCTCCCTCCGGCTAATATCACGCACTGCATTGATCTAGCTAATTCTTAATTCGTATTAATGAAGCGCCATCAACCTATACTTTTGGAATATTTTCAAAGTTGCCTTTACGCAGGTATAACCGATATTGGTTCTGTGATTGGTAAGCTCAGAGAAAGTAACAATTCCGCCCTGAAGCGGTTAGGCATTGTGATTATCTAAATCATTGGAACCAGCAGAGAGACAAACGCGCCCCAGGCCGCGAGTCGGCGAAGATCGCCGATACTTACACCGTTTCTCCTGAGGACGGCGAAGCCTACCGGGATCATAGGGAAAGCAAACGCGGCGGCCCGTTGTACGTCTAAAACAATCGTTGCGGATCCGACTGCCAGACCGATGCAAACCACTATGATACCGAGCCGCAGGTATTCTTGGCGCCGGAATAGGCTCCATAAAGCGCAACTTAGGGCAAGACTTCCCCCATCGAAACTAGTCCAAGCCGCCGCCAACAATAATCTAATACTTTCCTGCCAGGAAGGAATATTACTGATATCTTTCACAACGTAAAGTTCTACCATACTCGTATCCGGGGGATTCCACCGCAACGCATAAGAAAGAATGGCCCGAGTAATGGCGTAGGCGACAATAACGCCAGCTAAAATATAAACATGATTGATTTTTCTTCTTTTGTCCACTGCCGACATAGCCACTATATACACAGCAATATAAATTAGCGACAAAACCGCACGTTCATCCGTCCAACAGCTTAAAAACGCCGCACCGGTAAAAATATACGGATATTTTGTCGAAACAATTGTAATGCTGAGCAAACCTATTGCTATGCCGTCAAATGGCTTTGGTCTATTAATGTCTATTTCAAAGCATGCGTACAAGGCCCAAAGACCGGCATAGAGCATTCCTATATATAACCCAGTGGCACGATCCGAGGTAATCTGATACCCGGTCAGAATACCGGAGAGCAGGAAAATGACCCCCCCAACTGCTGCCGGTAGATAAGGATGCCAGGAAAGCTTTGATACCAAGTACAGTAGGACTGAACCGAATATCCGAGGGGTGAGTTTATTTCCGTGGCTACGTTCGCCGCAAAATTCCGGAACAGTAAGAACGGTTGTATCGGCGAACGGGCGCAGGG
>PWXJ01000027.1 GCA_003561965.1 PVC group bacterium | reverse complement strand
CGGCCCGACGTCAGCCGGGCCTCGACCACCACCCCGGAAGCGGGGCCGGTCGGATCGGCCTTCAGCTCCATTATCTCCGCCTGGAGGAGGATCATCTCCAGCAGCTGTTCCAGGCCGGCCCCGGTGGTCGCCGAGACCTCGACCGCGATCGTCTCCCCGCCCATCTCTTCCGGGGTCAGCCCCCGCTCGGCCAGCTGGCGGCGGACCCGGTCGGGCCGGGCGGTGCTCTTGTCGATCTTGTTCAGGGCGACCAGGATCGGGACCCCGGCCGCCCGGGCGTGGTTGATCGCCTCTTCGGTCTGGTCCATAACCCCGTCGTCGGCGGCCACCACCAGGATGACGATATCGGTCAGCTGAGCCCCCCGGACCCGCATCGTGGTGAAGGCGGCGTGGCCGGGGGTGTCGAGGAAGGTGATGGTCCCTTTCTCCGTCGTCACCCGGTAAGCCCCGATATGCTGGGTGATCCCCCCCGCCTCCCCGGTGACGATCCGGGACTTCCGGATCCGGTCGAGGATCGAGGTCTTCCCGTGATCGATGTGGCCCATCAGGGTGACCACCGGGTTCCGGGGGCGGAGGTTCTCCCCCGCCGGTTTCTTTCTCTCGGCCGGTTTCTCCCGGGGAGCCGGTCCGGGGGATTCCGTTTTCGGGGGCACGAAGGGTACGATATCCAGGCCGTATTCACTCCCCAGGATCACGGCCGTCTCCTCGTCGAGGAACTGGTTCAGGGAGGCGAAAACTCCCATCTCCAGAAGTTTCTTCATCAGGATGTTCGGCTTCTGGCCCAGCTTCTCGGCCAGCTGCCGGACGGTGACCGGGAACTTGACCACCACTTCTTCCCGGGCGGCGGGCTCTTCGGCGGGAGTCTCCGGTGAGGGAGTCTCAGCTTCCGGAGCGGCGGGGGCCGGGGTTGTTACTTCCGCCGGTTTGTCTTTCTCCGGTTTTTCCTCCGGCACCGGTTTTTCTTTCGGGGCCGATTCTTCTTTTGGGGACGGTTTTTCTTCCGGAAGCGGAGCTGCCAGCTCCTGACGGACCCGTTCGACCTCTTCCTCGCTGAGAGAGGAGGAATGGGAAGCAACCTCGATCCCCATCTCCTTGAGGCGGGCGAGGAGTTCCTTGTTGCTTAAGGACAGTTCCTTGGACAGGGCATAGACTCGCATAACTTTTCCGACCGGGGACCTAAAGGTCACCAGGACTAACCACTCGATTCGTTTTCGCTATTACCTCCGGCTTCCCGGGCGATCCGGATCAGTTCGGCGGCGGTCTTCTCGCCGATCCCTTCCACCGCCATCAGGTCGGCGGGTTCGGAGATGGCGATCACCGGCAGGCCGATGAAACCGGCCTCGACCAGGTTCCGGGCCATCTTCTCTCCCACCCCGGGAATCTCCGCCAGGTCGGAGATCGCCGACTTCACGCCCTTGAGCACCTCGCCCTCCCGGTAGATATCGATCTTCCAGCCGGTCAGGCGGGAGGAGAGGCGGACGTTCTGACCCTTCTTCCCGATCGCCAGGGAGAGCTGGTCCTCGTCGACGATCACCTCGCACTCCCCCTTCTCCGGGTCGATGGTCACCTGCTTCAGCTTGGCCGGGCTGAGGGCGTTGGTGATGTAGCTGACCGGGTCTTCGTCCCAGCGGATAATGTCGATCTTCTCGCCGTTGAGTTCCCGGACCACGGCCTTGACCCGGTTTCCCCGGAGGCCCACGCAGGCGCCGACGCAGTCCACCTTGTCCTGGACCGAGTGGACCGCGATCTTGGTCCGGTAGCCGGGCTCGCGGGCGATCGCCTTGATCTCAACCGCGCCCTCGTCGATCTCCGGGACCTCGAGCTCGAAGAGCCGCTTGACGAAACTCGGATGGGTCCGGGAGAGGATGACCTCCGGGCCCCGGGCTCCCTCCCGGACCGCCAGGATGTAAACCCGGACCCGGCTCCCCAGCCGGTAATCCTCGTGGTGGCACTGCTCCCGCGGGGGCATAATCCCCTCGGTCCGCCCGAGGTCGATGATCACGTTCTGCTTCTCGTGGTGGCGGACCACCCCGCTGACGATCTCCCCGACCCGGGTCTGGAACTCGCCGAAGACCACGTCCTTCTCGGCCTCGCGGATCTTCTGGACCACCACCTGCTTGGCGGTCTGGGCGGCGATCCTGCCGAAATTCCTCGGGGTCACCTCCTTGACCACCTCGTCACCGATCTTGACCTTGGGCTCGATCTTCATCGCCTCGTCCAGGGTGATCTCCCCGAAAGGGTCGACGACCCGCTCGGCCACGACCAGGCGGCAGAAGGCCCGGATGTCGCCGGTCTTCGGGTCGATCGTCACTTCCAGTTCCCGGGCCGGCCCCAGGCTCTTCTTCGAAGCCGAGAGCAGCGACGACTGGATCGCCTCGAGGAGGACATCCCGGGAGATTCCCTTCTCCCGTTCCATCTGGTCGAGAACGACAATCAAATCGGTATTCATAATTTCACCTTGTCCATCTATGCGCGGGGCCGTCCGAATTACTTCCGGCCGGCCCGTTACAAATCAAAAGAGTGGGCGGTCACCCACTCTTGCGCGGCACCAACAAAGATAGTTCCTACCACCCGATCTTCCTCATTAAAACCCACCCCCGGGGCCGGGTCAAGAGAAAAATAGGGAATGGGGAGTGGGGAATGGGGAGACGGGGGGATTACTCGTAGCGGAGGGCGTCGATCGGGGAGAGCCGGGCGGCCTGGCGGGCCGGCCAGAGCCCGAAGCTCAGCCCGACCAGGACCGAGAAGGCGGTGGCCAGGATCACCGAGAACGGGGTCACCCGGACCGCCCAGCCGGCCAGGGAGGTGAGCGCCCAGGAGACCCCCGCCCCCAGGAAAACCCCGGCCAGGCCGCCGCTCAGGGTCATCACCACCGCCTCGATCAGGAACTGGAAGAGTATATCCTTCCGGGAGGCCCCGACCGCCTTGCGGATCCCGATCTCCCGGGTCCGCTCGGTGACCGAGACCAGCATAATGTTCATTATCCCGATCCCCCCGACCAGGAGCGAGATGGCGG
>PWXJ01000283.1 GCA_003561965.1 PVC group bacterium | reverse complement strand
CCGGTCCGCCTCCGCCCACCAGCGCGCAGCCGACCACTATAATCATTATAATCACCAGGGCCAGAAACTTAATATTATTTATCCTCATCACTGTTTCTTCCCTTTTCCCTTTGGAAATTAGTGTCGCGTCCCATCGTAGATGAGACTGGCGTCCCAGGTAAATGAGACTGGATATCAGTCGAGAAGCTTATCACCTTTCCTCCTCTGGGACACTGCTAAAGTAGACCTCCCCCCATCTCCCCCGGTCCCGGACGGAGATCATAATCGTTGAGTCCTCCAGAGGGATCCCTTTGGCTTTCATCCGGCTGCTGAAGAGCAGGAAGTTTTTGGCCGAGGTATAGGCCAGGATCAACCGCCAGGGCACCCCCTGGTGGAGTATCTCCAGGCAGATCTGGGGGGTGCAGGCCTTTCGGAATAGACAACCGGCGCACTCCTGTTCCTTCTTCAAGGCCCGGATACCATCCAGGCTCCGGCAGACCGGGGAGCGGTTTTTATAGAGAGTGCGGGCCGGGCGGTGCTGGATAACCTGGGCCTTGAGGGAGGGGACGATGTTACCCGGGGAGAGCTGGAAGCCGGCCGGGAGGACGGAGAGGTAGCGGGCAAAAGCCCGGGCGGCCAGCTCCCGCATCGTGGAGAACTCATAGGTCATAGTTTTTTTTCTCCTTACGCCGCCGCCAGGTGTTCGAGGATAGCGGACACCGTCTCGACGGTCAGCTTTTCCTTGCTTGAAGTCTTCAGGCAATGCTCCGCCAGGGAGCCGATCAGGGCGGGGACGCCCCGCCCCTGCTCGAAGAGGATGGCCAGGGCGTCTTCGGAGAACCTCTCGACCTCCGGGGGGGAGAAGACGTGCGAGAGGAAGGGATTCAACTCCTCTCTCTGCAACCCGGTCAGGGTGACCCGGGTTTCGATCCTCCGCCAGAGGGGGAAGAGGTGAGGGGCGAGGAGGCGGTCCTTGAGATCGGGGAGCGCGCTCAAGACCACCGAGAAGAGCGGCGGCCCCTCGAGGTCGGCTTCGGAGAGAAGCCGCAGTTCGTGGAGGGTGTCGTCCCGGTTCAACTGTGCCTCGTCGATCCAGAAGAGCATCCGGGTGGGGAGGTTGCGCAGGGTCTGGACCAGCAGCCGGCTGGTCTCGGCCCGGGTCCGGCGGATGGGGAGATGGAGCGCCTCGGCCAGGACCCTTCCCAGCCCGGAGGGCGAGGGCTGGCCGTGGCAGAGGTAGATGACGTGGAAGCGGCGGCGGTCGAGCCTGGAGTGCAGGGTCCGCAGCAGGGTGGTCTTGCCGGTCCCCGATTCCCCCAGCAGCAGGCTGTAGGCTTCGCCTTGGTGCAGGGCCGCGTTCAGGTTATCGAAGGCTTCCTGGAAGTCCCGGTACATAAATGGGCCTGGGGAAGCCGATCCGGGAGATTGTCTCTTCATAACGTCTCCTTTTCGGGTTGGGGTTGCCTGGTGATTTTCTCCAGCTCGGCGACGATCCTGGCCAGGGGCCGGCCCGTCCCCAGCCGCTTGATTGTGAAGTCGAGGGCGGACTGAAAGGATTCGGGGGCGAAGGGCCCGGAGCGCTTCAACCAGCCGAGGATCAGCTCGGCCTCCGCCTCGGTGAAGGGGATGGGCCTTCCAAGGGCGCGGGAGAAGGCGGCATAGATCTCGGGGAGGCCGAAGCCGGGCCGGGCCTGGGGGAGAGTCCTCCCCCGATACTTCTCCAGCAGGGGAGTGAGAGAACCTACCGGCTCATCGCCCCGGGGCCGGGGAGCTTTCCGGAGGGAGCCTCCGGCCGGCTTTATCGCCGGCTGGAGTTCCTCCGCCCCGCCCTGGGGCAGCCGGACGTAGGGGATGCCGGGGTGCTCGGGGTCGATCAGGATCGCGACCTTCCTCGTCTTCGCGCCTGTCAGCAACCGCGCCGGGACCAGGAAGAGGCGGTCTTTCACCCGTATGGTCCCGTCTTTCCGGTGCGGGGCGAGCCACTTCTTCTCCAGGAAGGCCTCTCTCAGTCTCTCCAGGGAGACCAGTCGGGAAGAGATGCTATCCCCGAAGGCTTTTTCCGGAGACATCCTCAGTTCCCGGTGACGGTGCTGGTGGTAAATCCGGTCGATAAAGGCGTCGAGAAGCTCCTGGAGATGTTCGAGGTCCCGGAGCGGCTGGTGGCGCAACTCGACGATGAACCACCTCTGCAAGGAACGGTGGTAGGCCTCGATCTTCCCGTGGGCCGAGGGGTTTCGGCTTCTGGTGTTGATCCGGTGTACCCCCAGTATCGCCAGCCCCCGGCGGAAGAGGTCTGAGTCGTAGGCCGACCCCCGGTCGGCGTAAAACTTCGCCGGCAGGCCATAGCGCTCGGCCGCTTGCCTGAAGACGGTCACCGCCGCGTACATCGATTCCGAGGGAACGACCAGGGCCCGGAGGATGAACCGGGTGGAGTCATCGAGGATGCTGAGGATCTGGACCTTGAGCTTCCGGCCGTCGATGAACTTGGCCGTAAAGGCGGCCTTGGCGTCGGCGTGCCAGATCTCGTGGGGACGGCGGGCCTGGAAGCGGCGGCGGAGCTTCTTCTCCCCCCGGGCTCGCTGCCGCAGCTTGCGGTATCTCGGCTGGTTCTTGAGCGTCCGGCTGAGCGAGGAACGCGATGGCGGCTTCTCCAGCCCGAAGCGATCCCGCAGGCGCAAGCCGATAATGAAGAGCGATCGTTCGGGCTCCTCTTCCAGCAGGGCCAGGGCATACTCCACCCAGGCGGATTCGATGGCCGGGGATTTTGTCTTCACTTCCCGGGGCCGGTCCATCAGCGCCTCGATCCTCGGATCCTGGCGATAGATCTTCAGCCATCGGTAGAGTGTGCTTCTGGGCACCGGGGCCACCCGGCCCGTGGGCCAGACCACCTCCACCCGCGCGGCCGCCGTAAGCATCCTGTTTCTCTCTGAGGCGGAGAGCCGCCGATCCAGGAAGGGACTGATCTGCTCAAACCGAAAACACGCCGTCCGGAGGGGCTCTTGGACCATTGTTTGCCTCCTTTCTCCCGTTTTTTGAGGTCTGG
>PWXJ01000001.1 GCA_003561965.1 PVC group bacterium | reverse complement strand
GCCTGGGCGATCTTCACCGCCGAGTAGGCGTCGTTGCACTGGCCGACGTCGAGCAGCCTCGGGATCCCCCCGATCTCGCCGAAGTCGAGGGCGTTGAAGCGGTACTTCCCGCAGGCCAGGGTCAGGATCACGGTATCGTCCGGGGTGCTCTCGGCAAAACGGGTATAGTAGTCCCGCCCCGGCTTGGCCCCGTCGCAGCCGCCGATCAGGAAGAAGTGCTTGATCGCCCCTCCCTTGACCGCTTCCACGACCTTATCGGCCACCGAGAGGACCGCCTCGTGGGCGAAGCCGACGGTGATGGTCTTGCCTTCTTTCTCCTCGAAGCCGCCCAATTCCTTCGCCCTGGCGATCACGGCCGAGAAGTCCTTGGGTCCGCCGTCGCGGTCGGCGATATGGGGGACCCCCGGCCAGGCGACCAGGCCGGTGGTGAAGACCCGGTCGAGGTAGGAATCCTTCGGCTTCTGGATGCAGTTGGTGGTGAAGAGGATGGCCGCCGGGATTCCGTCGAACTCTTTCTGCTGGTTCATCCAGGCGGTGCCGAAGTTTCCGGCCAGGTGAGTGTATTTCTTCAGCCCCGGGTAACCGTGGGCCGGTAACATCTCCCCGTGGGTGTAGACGTTGACCCCGGTCCCCTCCGTCTGGATCAGCAATTCCTCGAGGTCGAGGAGGTCGTGTCCGGAGACGACGATCGCCGGGCCTTTCCGGGTTCCCAGGGAGACCTCCGTCGGCTCGGGGACGCCGAAGTGTTCCCGGTGGCCCTCGGAGAGGAGTTCCATCGCGGTGATGTTCACGCCCCCGCACTCCAGATTGAGCGCGGTCAGCTCCTCGGCGTCCCGGTTCTCCTCGGCCAGGGCGGCCAGGGCCCGGTGGATGAAATCATAGACGTCGTCCGAGTCCCGGCCGAGGATGTGGGCGTGGTCGGTGTAGGCGGCCAGGCCCTTGAGGCCGAAGAGGAGCAGGTGTTCGAGCGAGCGGAGGTCGTCGGGCCGGTCGGGGTTGGACATCAGTCCCACCCCCGAGGCCTGCTCCAGCAGCCCCTCCCGGGAGTCGGCCGGCTCCCAGGCGGCGGCCGCCGGTTCCTCGCCTTCCGGATCACCCGCCAGTTGGCGGGCTTTCTTTTTGATCTCCGCCGCCTTCCGGATCAGTTTCTCCAGCCGGTCGGGGTCGAAGTCGACGTTGGTGATGGTGGTGAAGAGGGCCTGGACGGTGAACTCGTTGATTTCGCCGTCCCGCTTTCCCTGCTTCGCCGCCCGGTCGGCGTGCCAGCCGATCCCCTTGACCGCGTGGTTGAGCAGGTCCTGGAGCTGGGCCGTCTCCGGGTTCTTTCCGCAGACCCCGGCCACGGTGCAGCCGGTTCCCTTGGCCGTCTGTTCGCATTGATAACAGAACATTTCCATAACAAACCTCCTTTAGATAATGAACCGCGGAGAACGCAAAGGACGCGGAGAGTTTTGTCTTTTTGTCTCCCTATTCTCCGGTTATTCCCGATGATTGAGATTTTCGCCGCCGTAACTCATTCCGATTTCATCTTCCGCGGGTGGGGGGTTTTGATGATTAAAAACGCGGCGTTGGCATCCGAGCGGTTGACGATCTTCATCTCGGTGCCCGGCGCGGAGGGGACGATATCGCCCTTTTCCGCCTTGACCTCATCCCCGTCCAGCCCGATCGAGAGTTCGCCCTCGACTACAAGGATGTGGACGTTGGAGTCGGCCCGGTGGACCGGCACCGCCTGTCCCGGCTTCAGGGCCGCCTGCATCAGAAGCAGGTAATCCTCCTCCACCAGTTTCCGCCGCCCCATCCCCTCGTCGCGGTAGGGGATCTCCCGGTAAACGTTGATCTTCTCCATAGCTTCCTCCTTTTCCCCGGACAGCCCGGGGAGGGCAAAGGTGAGAATCATCATCAGGTGAATTATCGTTCTTTTCATTGTCGTTGCACTCTCCTGGAGATTGCCCGAAACTTGCTGAATCAGCCCGCCTTCTGGTCATTACGAGTAGCGAGATAGCTCGCTACCGCTCGGGACTGGCTAAGCAATCTTATCCGGTTGCCAGGCTACCTATTGAATTCGGTGATTGAGATCGCTTCGTCGCTATGCTCCTCGCGATGACAATTAAGCACTGGTCGGAGTTGATCCTTTGGCCAGGCGGTCGTAACGTTCCGGACCCAGGCAATACCGGGCGGCGGAACACCACTCCCAGCAGGAGACCGGGGGCCTTCGGGAGACCTTGCCTCCGCAGGCCGGGCAGGTTGCTTCCGGTTCGTCGGCCCAGATTTCCACCCCCCGTCCGCAGCCGGGGCAGGGGAGTTCCTCGGGGAGGGCGTTGCGGATCGTGTCCGACCCCGGGCACCTGAATACGGTCATAGCTTTTGAACTTTCGCTCCGGCCGGATGAACCGGCCGGGGGCGTTTGTGGTTTTCGTCCGGTGTAGCTTGTGAACTTTCGCTCCCCGGGGGCAAGCCCCGGGGGGGCGGGTTGTCGGTTTCGCTTTAGCTCTTGAACTTTCGCTCCGGCCGGATGAACCGGCCGGGGGCGTTTGTGGTTTTCGTCCGGTGTAGCTTGTGAACTTTCGCTCCCCGGGGGTAAACCCCGGGGGGGCGGGTTGTCGGTTTCGCTTTAGCTTTTGAACTTTCTCTCCGGCCGGATGAACCGGCCGGGGGCGGTTGTGGTTGTCGTCCGGTGTAGCTGTGAACTTTCGCTCCGGCGGGGCAAGCCCGCCGGGGGCGGTTGTGGTTGTTGTCCGGTGTAGTTTTGAACTTTCGCTCCGGCGGGACAAGCCCGCCGGGGGCGGAGACCCCCGCGGCCTTGCGCCGCGGGTGAACCAGTTCATCGATTGAAGTGTTCGATTATAATTTCTCTAAGACCCCTGCCGGTTTATCCGGCAGGTGAATGAGTTCATAACCTGCGATTAAAGTTTCTCCCCCCGGACGGAGATCACCGTTTCCCGGAAGGGGATATCCTTGCCGGAGTCGGCCAGGGCCTGCCGGGCCAGGGCGGTCAGACCGGAGCAGCAGGGGACCTCCATCCGGGCCACGGTCACGG
>PWXJ01000026.1 GCA_003561965.1 PVC group bacterium | reverse complement strand
GGTGTCCTTTCCCGACTGATATGCCCTGGAACCCGACAGTCAGGCTGATTATCCTCGTCAGCGGCGCGGTCTATATCCTGGTCGGGATCGGACTCAAGGGAGGATTCACTCATCCCCGATACCGGGTCCGGAGAATTGCCGGACTGGCCTGGGTTCTGACCGCCGGGCTGATCTTTTTCCTCGGGGCCGCGGTAACCGGAACCGTCGGCTTCCCGGCCCAGCCGGCAATGGGGATGCTGGTCCGGCCGGCGCTGGACCTGGGGAGGTTTCTCGCCGCCTGGATACCGCTTCACGCCCGGGCCATTACCGCCGCCGGACTGGGGCTGGTCTTGCTCAGTACAGCCGGATGCCTCCGGCGGCGGGGCAGGGATTCCTACCCCCCGGTCCTGCTCCTCCTCGCTCTCGGGTCGTCCCTGGCCGGGGGCTTCTTCCTCAGCCAAGGGATGCTCCCGGCGGGTTATTTTTTCTTCGCCCTCTCGATCCTTTACTCCGGGTTGAGCTCCCTGGACTATAAGCGAACGGCTCGGGGTGGGCGGGACCGATTCCCCCGGATGACGGCAATATTCCTGGCGGCGGCGATCGTCCTGGCCGGATTCATCCTCAGAACCTATCTCCTGGGCGAGGTTTCCTACCGTTTCGACCACTACGAAGCCGATTATGGGAGGGAAGCCCTGAGGGTCCTGGCGGGGCGACACAACCCCAACCTCTGGACCTCCATCACCTGGCGGGGGCTGGGGCACCTCAACTTTTCCCCGGTCTACACCTACTTCACCGCCCTGGTCTTTTATCTCTTCGGGGCCAACATCGTCACCCTGAAGCTGGCGGCGGTCTTCTGGGGGACGGCGGCCCTGGTCCTGACCTACGGGATCGTCTCCACCCTCTTCGACCGGAAGACCGCCCTGATCACCCTCTTCCTCCTGGCCGTCTCTCCTCTCCACATCAATTACAGCCGGATCGGCCTGCTCCTTATCTCGACCCTGACCGTGAGCCTGCTGATCGTCTTCCTGGTCCTGCGGGCGGTCCTGAAAGAGAAGGTGGTTTACTATCTGCTTCTGGGGGTGGCGTTCAGCTTCGCCGGATACTTCTACTCCCCGGCCAAGTACCCGATCCTGCTCGCCGCCGTCCTGATCGCCGGCTACACTGTCTTCAGGCGGGGGTGGTTCCTCCGCAACTGGCCGGGGCTGCTCGCGCTCGGGCTGACGGTGATCGCCCTGACGACCGCCTTCAACATCCCGGCCTGGGACCTGATGGCCCCCCGCTTCGCCGGCTACGAATCGGTCTGGCACCGGACCCGGGATCACCAGTACACGCCGGAAGCCGATTACCGGCGGGGGGTCCCCCTGGTCCAGGAAAACTGGGAGAAACTGGTCCGGAGTTTCTTCCTCGACCGGAACTTCAATTACGACCCCTGGCCCCGGGGCAACCTCTACTTCAACCCGGTCATCCCGCCCCTGGTCCTGCTGGGGATCGCCTTCAGCCTGGCCCGGTTCCGCGAACCCAACTACCGGCTGCTCCTCTACTTCGCCTCGGCCTTCCTGGTCCCCAACCTCCTCTCCCGACCCCCGGTGATGGTCCGGCGGATGATGGTCTCCTGGGCCTTCCTCTACTGCCTGGCGTCCATCCCCTTGGTCGAACTGATCGACCAACTGAGGGGTCGGGCCGGACGGACGGCCGGACGCGCGGCCGGAGCAACGGTCCTCGGGGGACTGCTCCTGCTCGGGGCCTACAACTCGACCGTCTTTTTCGAGAGCGACCAGCCGGCCGGGCGCTGGGAGGAGGAGAGGTTCTTCGACGAATACGCCCGGAGCCTGGTCGACGATTACTACCTCTTCATCGTCCCCATCCAGCGGGGGTTGAGCGAGGAGACGATCAACTTCCTCCTCCACGAGAATATGGAGGCCGGGGCGAGGGGTTATCGGTTCCTCAGCCCCTGGCATCTGGAAATGTTGAGCCGGGAAGAGGTCGAGGAGCGGCTCCCGGCCGCCGTCGTCGCCGCCGCCGGGGTCGTCCCCCGCTCCGCCCTGGAGAGGTTGAGGGAGCGGCTGGAGGGGGACCGGATCGAGGAATACCGCGACAGGTTCAACCGGCCCCGGGCCAACACCGTCTTCTTCGAACCGCAAGAATAATCACCGGGGATCGACAATGCTCCCGATCATTGCATTCACCCTGAGGAAAGCGCCGATTTTCACCGGGTTCGGGCTCTTCACTCGTAACGTATTCATCTGACACGTCCCCGCGGACGGATCACGGCAAGATATGTTTTTATTATCTCGGAAATGAATATCCATCCTTACTTATTGCTCGTCCCCCACTCATTCCTGAGCGCTCTCTATCTCAGGTTGAGCGGCATATCCCGGAGAGTCCGGGTAATCCTGACCTCTCTCCTCTTCGTCAACCTGGCACTCCCGGCTCTCCTCTCCGCCCTCGGCCAGGGCTGGGAATGGCCGGAAGAATTTCTCCGGTGGGGGGAATGGCTTCTGACGGTCATAGCCGCCGCTTTGACCCTCTTTATCAGCTGGGCCTTCCGGATCATCGACTTCGCCGTCCACCATCCTCTGGCTTTCGCGGCTCCGGTGGGCCCGGTGGTTGCCATTCTACTGGTTATTCTTTTCCGCCGGCGGCAATCCGGGTATTCCGGAACTCGGTGCCTGGCCCTGATCCCGCTCGCCGCCCTGGCCGTCACCGCGGCTTTTATTCTGCTCTATCCGATCATCACCCCCGGCCGGATCGAAGCTTCCGGTGCCGCCGGATTGATCGGAAGAATTATGGAAGGCCTCATCGCCGCGGGAGTTGCCATCAGTAACTTCATCGCCGCCAATGCCGTGGCCGCAAGACGGGTGCTGCCGGCGGCCGCCCTGGTTTTGGCCCTGGTCCTGCTCTGCCGGAAGACAAGATCGGCATCCGCCCTGCTGCTGATCGCCGCCGTCACCCTCGCCCTCCTGGCCCAGAGCTTTATCATCACGCGGGACTTCCCGGAGGCGATCTACCTGTACGCGGCCTCGGGTCTGCTCCTGGCCGCGGCCCAATCTTTCCGCCCG
>PWXJ01000104.1 GCA_003561965.1 PVC group bacterium | reverse complement strand
GGTAGGCCCGGATGATCTCGTTCCAGATCGTCTGCTGCTTGTTCTGGGCCATCAGCTCCATCACCTTCGACCAGGTCAGGGCGTACATCTCTTCGGCCGGGGTCGAGGTGTCGAAGCGCGAAGAGATCAGGGCGATGTCATCGACCGCCCCGGGGCCGTCGTCGATGATCGGCCGGAAGAAGCCGGGTTTCTGGGCGTTGCGCAGGGCGAGGTCGGTCAGGCCGAGGACCACCGAGGTCTTGCCGCTCTTGGCCTCGGTAGCGGTGATATAGAGGCTCTTGGACATAGCACCTTTCCTCCTGACGCCGGGGCTGGGGTTCGGGCGTATTATAACCCGGGGACTTTGTTACCACAACCGGCAATCGGCATCAACCGCCCGGCGGCGATAAATCTTGCCTTCCGGGGAGCGGTTATCCTATACTGCCTTCCAGCAAGATAATTAAAGGAGAAATACCGATGGACACACTGGCGCTCTGGGTCACCCACCTGATATTCGTCGCCCTCTTCCTGACCGGCCTGACGATGGTCTTCAGCGGGGAGAAGAAAAGCAAGTGCCCGGCCGAACTCTGGATCGAGAACTTCTTCGGCTGGGGCTTCATCATCATCAACGGCCTCCGCTGGGCGCTCTTCATCTTCTGAGCCCCGCCGCCTAACCGACCCCGGCCCGGGCGAAAGCCCCCTCGACGATCTCCCGCGCCTCGGCCAGGATCGCCTCCAGGTGGTCCCGGTCGCGGAAGCTCTCGGCGTAGATCTTGTAGATGTTCTCGGTCCCGGAGGGCCGGGCCGCGAACCAGCCGTTTTCGCTGACCACCTTCAGTCCGCCGATCTCCCCGCCGTTGCCGGGGGCCCGGGTCAGCCGGGCGGTGATCTTCTCCCCGGCCAGCTCTTCCGCCTCGACCATCTCCGGCGAGAGTTTCTTCAGCGCCGCCTTCCGTTCCGGGGTGGCCGGGGCGTCCACCCGCCGGTAGAGCGGGCGGCCGAACTCCGCTTCCAGTTCCCGGTAACGCTCGGCCGGGTCCTTCCCGGTCCGGGCGGTGATCTCGGCGGCCAGCAGGTCGAGGATGAAGCCGTCCTTGTCGGTGGTCCAGACCGTCCCGTCCCGCCGGAGAAAGGAGGCCCCGGCCGACTCCTCGCCGCCGAAACCGAGCGAGCCGTCGAGCAGCCCTTCCACGAACCACTTGAAGCCGACCGGGACCTCGCAGAGTTCCTTTCCCAGGCGGGCGGCCACCCGGTCGATCATCGAACTCGAGACCAGGGTCTTGCCGACCCGGACCCCCTCCGGCCAGGCGTCGCGGTCGCGGAAGAGATAGTCGACGGCCACGGCCAGGTAGTGGTTGGGGTTCATCAGCCCGCCGGAGCGGGTGACGATCCCGTGGCGGTCGTAGTCGGTATCGTTGCCGAAGGCGATATCGAAATCGTCCTTCAGACCGATCAGCGAGGCCATCGCGTGGGGGGAGGAGCAGTCCATCCGGATCTTCCCGTCCCCGTCCAGGGTCATAAAGGAGAAGGCGGGGTCGATCTTCCGGTTGACCACGGTCAGGTTCAGGCCGTAGCGCCCGGCGATCGGATCCCAGAATTCAATCCCCGACCCCCCCATCGGGTCGACCCCGATCGAGAGCCCGGAAGCGGCGATCTCCTCCATCCGGACGACCGAAGCCAGGCCGGCGACGTAGGGGGTGACGTAATCGTACTCCCGGGTGGTGGAGGCCTTCCGGGCGGCGGCCGGGCTGATGCGTTTGACCTCCTTCAGCCCGCCGGCGAGAATCTGGTTGGCCCGCTCCTCGATAACCGAGGTGGCGGCGGTATCGGCGGGGCCGCCGGAAGGGGGGTTGTACTTGATGCCCCCGTCGTCGGGCGGATTGTGGGAGGGGGTGATCACCACCCCGTCGGCCAGTCCTTCCCGGCGGCCCCGGTTATGGGTCAGGATGGCAAAGGAGACGACCGGGGTCGGGGTGTAGGGGGTGGTCGCCGCCACCCTCAGCTCGACCCCGTTGGCGGCCAGGACCTCGAGAGCGGTGATATGGGCCGGGCCGGAGAGGGCGTGGGTATCCATCCCGAGAAAGAGCGGGCCGGTGGTCCCGCGGGACTTCCGGTATTCGGCGATCGCCTGGCAGACGGCCAGGATGTGGTCTTCGTTGAAAGTGCGGAGCAGCGACGACCCCCGGTGCCCGGAGGTCCCGAAACTGACCCGCTGGGCCGGGTCTTCGGGGTCGGGCCGGAGGTCACTGTAGGCCGCCAGCAGGCGGGGGACGTCGATCAGCAGTTCGGGGGGGACGGGCTTCCCCGCCCCGGGGTGCGGACTCATTACGGGCTACCTCCTTCGGGCTGACTAAAAAAATAATTCACCGCAAAGTCGCAAAGAGCGCAAAGGGACGCAAAGATATTATCTAGTGTAGTGTTTCATAATTTAAAACCGATGTTATTGTCATTGCGAGGAGCGAAGCGACGAAGCAATCTATTCCCCGGCAACGAGTCGAGATTGCTTCGCTCGCGCTCGCAATGACATTTTAATGAACTTTATTTTCGGCACACTACACTAGTTTCTTTTATCGGCTGAAATTTGCATTCGGCGAGATCAGGAATATCGAAAGGACAAGGGATTTGGAACTTAAACCATAAATTTTCTCTGCGTATCTTTGCGTCCTCTGCGACTTTGCGGTGAAAACATTGCAAATGCTCAGTGCAAATGTGCTTGACGGCGGGCAGGATTCATTATAGACCGGGAGGCGATGAGGACCAAGAAATTCTTTTCCCGGAGAAAGGCCGCCTGGGCGCTGTTTTTCCTCGGGGCGGCGGCGGTGATCGCCTGGAACCCGGGGGCCGGCTCGGCCCCGGACGGCGACGGGTCGGAACCGCCTCCGGCCCCGGAAGCGCCGGCCCCGGCCGAACCGGATCTTCCGCCGACGATCTGGGACCGGATGGTCTATCCCACCGACCAACAGCACCTCCTGGAGCCGGGGCGGGACGGGGTTTACCAGCCGACCGCCGCCGGGGAACTCGAGTCGGCCCTCTACGGGTCGGTGAGGACCTCCCGGCAGGG
>PWXJ01000205.1 GCA_003561965.1 PVC group bacterium | reverse complement strand
GCCGCTTTTGACGACAAGGTCGGCCTCTTCGAAAAGTTCCTGATCGAGGAACAACTCCGGCAGACCTCCGGCAACATCACCCAGGCCGCCCGGGATCTGGAGATCCCCCTCCGTTCCCTCCGCCGGAAGCTGGAGAAGTACTCGATCTCTCCCGGACAGTTCAAGCCCGGCAAACCCGGTTAACTCCGCCCCGCTCCTGTCTCCGCCGGGTTTCTCCCGACCCCCGTCTATACCGGTCAGCTTTCCGGTCCGGTCCCCGGCATATTCTCCCGCTTCGGGGCAGTAATGCTCCCGGAACAATGCCATATTGGCATTACGCGGGAAATTTTTGCCCTCCGATCTGTCCTTTATGACCTTATCCCGCTTCGGCCGATTTTGCCTTTATGTCTTTTTGTCATTGCAATACAAGATATTACATATTTTTTCAACGGATCGCCGATAATTGGCACGCTCATTGCTATATTAACTAGTTGTCTGGAGATAAGAATATGAACGAAAAAATTCTGATCGTTGACGACCGGCAAAATATCAGGCAATCGGTCTGCCGTTGCCTGGAAATTAACGGATACCGTACGGCCCAGGCCGTCAACGGACGCCAGGCGGTCGAGATGGCGAATCAGGGCGACGTGGCCCTGATCCTGATGGACGTGGTGATGCCGGAGATGACCGGCCCGGCGGCCGCGGCCAGAATCAGGGAAGATAACGCCGATATGCCGATTATCCATATGAGCAGTTACAACTCCGAACTTACCGGCATATCAGTGGATCGCGAAAGTTTCCTCGCCAAACCATTCGAGGTCGAAGAACTCCTCCGGGAGATTAAAAACCTGCTCTCACCTGTTGGGGCGGCGGCCTATTGATATGGAATATATGATGAAAAGAATTATCCCCAGCCTGATCTGCTTTCTCCTGGCCGGTCCCCTGGCCGCCTCTCCCCGGGTCGCGGGCGGGGGCTCGGGCAACCCGGTCTTCCGGCCGGCCGGCGGGGTGGAGAACAGCTGGCTCGTTTCCGACCCCTACGGCTTCGGGGAGGGAGAAGGCCGCTTCCGGATGTGGTACAGCTCTTACGACCGCGCCTCGGGACGGACCGCCCTGTCCGTGGCCTTCTCCGAAGACGGCCGGAACTGGGTCGACGGTTTTTCCGGACCTCTCTCCGGTCTCTACCCGGGCGACGTCGACCGGCCGGTGGTCATCTACGATCCCGACCGCTTCGGCCGGACCGACGGCCCTCTTTACCGGATCTGGTACTCGGCCGGGCCGGGACACGACGACTCGATCGCGGCGATCAGGCACGCCGAGTCGGAGGACGGGATCAACTGGTACAACGACCGACCGATCAGGCAGAGTTCCCTCTTCCCCCTGGTGACCGGCGGCGACCCGGTCCCGCTGAGCGGCCGGGGTCGGGGCTTCCCCCATTACGAACTGCAGAACTGGTTCCACCGGATCAAGGGGCCCGGGACCGTCATCTACAATCCCCACGCTTCCAACATCGGCAGCGAGACCCCGAACGATCGTTCCGATGACGATCCACTCTCCTACCGTTTCGTTATGTATTACGACTCGGCCAGCGAGGGCTTCTCTCCCGACGGGAGTATCCGCCAGATCTCCCTGGCTTATTCCACCGACGGGATCTTCTGGATCCGTCACGGCGACCGGCCGGTGATCGTCCCCGGCGGGCGTCGGGGCGACTGGGACTCCCTCTACGCCGCCCGGGCCAGCGTCCACCTGATCGACGGCACCTACCATATGTGGTACGCCGGGGGCGATGGGCGGCCGCCGGCCTACGACGCCCGGGGGATCGGTTACGGGACTTCGCCGGACGGCATCGACTGGGTCCTCGACGGCGACCCCCTCCTCCACGTCGACGACAACGAGTCCTGGCGGCTCGACCGGACAGGATCGCCCAGACTGGTCGCCGGCCGACCGGGGCCGGAAAGGAAGGCCGCCGTCGCGGGGGCGGCCAAGATCGGCGCGGAGAACGAAGAGGAATATTCCCTGTACGTGGCCGGGGAGGACATCAGGGGCGAATCCGGGGTGGGGACCTACGAACTGTCCGGTCTCGACGAATCTCCTCCCGGAAGGCTCGTCCCTTACGGCCCCGGCTCCCTGACCGAGTGGTCACCGGTGGGGGCGGCCAGCAACTGGGAATGCGTCCTGGAACACGACGGGGACTCCACCTACGTCTATTCCCACACCACCGGCCAGACCGACCGGTACGAGATGAACAATCTGGGAGGGTCGGCCCGGGTGAACAGCGTCACCCTGGTCGTCACCGCCCGGAAGACCGCCAACCCGAACACCAGGATGCTGCTGGGGATCAACTCCGGCGGGAGCGACTACCTCTCCGAGATCACCCTGAGCACCGGCTACACCGACTACACCAGGCAGTGGACATTTGACCCCGCCACCGGGCAGCCCTGGACGGTGGAAAGCGTCAACGCCCTGGAGACGGTGATCGGCCGGGACAAGAACCACGGTCGGGAGGCCCGGGTGACCCGGGTGTACCTCGAGGTCGATTACGACCCTCTGCCGGATCCCACCCCTCAGCCGACTGCCACCCCGATCCCCCAACCTACTCCATCGCCGATTATCCTTCCCACCCCGACCCCGGCAATCCAGCCGACGCCGACTCCCGGTCTCCAGCCGACCCCCACCGCGTCACCGCCGACCGCGACCCCGACGCCCCAGCCGACTGTTCAGCCCACTCCGCAACCGACCGCGCCGCCGGTCGGGACCCCGACACCCCAGCCTACCGCCCTCCCCAACCGGCTGATCCCCTCCGGCCCCGGCTCCCTGACCCAGTGGTCGCCGGTGGGAGCGGCGAGCAACTGGGAGTGCGTCCTGGAACACGACGGGGACTCCAGCTATGCCTATTCCAACACCACCGGCCAGACCGACCGCTACCAGATGAGCGACCTGGAAGTCCCGGCCCTGGTGAACAGCGTCACCCTGGTCGTCACCGCCCGGAAGACCGCCAACCCGAATACCAGGATGCTACTGGGAATCCGCTCCGGTGGGGCCGACCACGTCTCCGAAATCACGCTC
>PWXJ01000204.1 GCA_003561965.1 PVC group bacterium | reverse complement strand
CAGCCGGCGATCCGCTTGAAGTACTGGATCTGCAGGGGCATATAGCTGGGCCAGGGCGGGGTGTGAATGGAGAGGGGCATCGTCAGGTCGTGGACCTTGACCCCGTCCATAAAGGTTAAAAACTCCTCCATCTTCATCTTCTTCATTCTTTCCTCCTTCAGCGATTATGAAGCTCGATGGCAAAATCCGGATTGCCCAAAGTCTATCGATTGTCTTGATCAATGATGGTTGGGTGTTGAGGGCAGTTTATGTGCGAAATCAGGGGTAAATTTGCCCAAGGTTATCTGATAGAGGAATTAATCATCATTCGGCTTGAAATTGTGCCGCCCCCTGCGGGGGCTTTGAGTTATTTTTCCTGTTCCAGTACCACGGGCTGACGCCCGTGGCTAAGAATGTATCGCCCGCTGCGCGGGCTTCTATTAGTAATACCTGTGTAGGATCAGGTTAAGTAGCCCCCGCAGGGGGCGTTACTACCATTAGCCACGGGCGTCAGCCCGTGGAATAAAGATACGAAATTATTAGAGAGCCCCCGCAGGGGGCGGCACATCATTCACCCATTGTTTATTGAGACTTTATGGTCTTATGGGGAATTCCGAATTGAGCTAACTTGATCACTGAAGACTGATTACTGATTACTATTCCCCATTCCCCATTCCCGAACCCATCCTCGCCGATTATTCCGGAGTTGACAAGGCGATTCGTCTCCTCCGGACCCGGCTCGCTTCACTCTCCTTCCCGGCGGGGGGAGAGTTCTATACTCTCGAAGATGGACTCCCAGAAGTGTTCGCCCCGCCCGGGTTCCGGCTCCGGGGTCGGTCGCTCCTTCCCCTCCAGCCTTTCCAGCTCCCGGCGGGCCTGGAGCCCGGCTTCCCCTTCCGGGTCGATCTCGACTGCCCGGGTCAGGGCCTGGCGGGCCTGGCCGGGCTGGCGGATCCGGAGGTAGAGGTTTCCCAGTTCGAGAAAGATCTCCGGGTTTTCCGGGTCGAGATCCCGGGCCCGGGTCAGGGCGTTCTCCGCCTCCCGCCAGCGGTCCTGGGCCAGGAAGAGTTCCCCGGCCCGGCGGTAATAATCCGGGTTGTCGGGGTCGAGGTTGAGGGCCCAGAGGATGGCGGTGCCCGCCCGGTCGTATTCCTTCCTCCTCATCCGGGCCCGGCTGAGGAGGGCGTAGGAAGCCGGCTCCCGGGGGGCGAGGGCGATCGCCTCCTCGAACATCCTCACCGCCTCCCCGTCCTCTCCCCGCTGGAGGGCCACCTCGCCCAGGCGGACGTAGGCGGGGGCGAAATCCGGGGACCGGTCGATGATCTCCCGGTAGGCTTCGGCGGCCTCTTCGAACCTCCCCTCCTGGAAGTGAATCGCCCCGGCCAGGTCGTAGGCCGGGATCAGCCCGGGGTCGGACCGGAGGGCCCGGTCCAGGCTCTCCAGCGCCGCTTCGTTCTCCCCCCGCTCCCGGAAAACGATCGCCCGGTTGAGGTGAGCCCGGGCGTAACCCGGCCGGGCCTCCAGGGCCCGCCGGAGAAACTTCTCCGCCCGCTCCGGGTCGCCGGCCTGGAAGTGGGCCATCCCCAGGTTGTTCAGGGCTTCCGGGTATTCCGGGTCGAGCTCGACCGCCCGGGTCAGGGCGGCGATCGCCTCGCCGTAATCCCCCAGCCGCCCCAGGGCCGCCCCGAGCTCGTTCTGGTAGACGGGGTTATCCGGCTGGAGCTGGGCGGCTTTCCTCAGGGACCAGACCGCGTCCTCCCGGCGGCCTTCCCGGGCCTGGGCCTTGCCCAGGTCCTCCCAGGCCTGGGCCCGGCGAGGGTCGAGCCGGACCGCGGTCCGGCCCATCCGGATCGCCTCGGCGTTCCGTCCGGTCAGCAGGTAGACCCGGGTCAATCCGGCGGCGGCTTCGGCGGATTCGGGGTCGGACTCCCGGATCTCCCGGAAGATTCTTGCGGCACTGTCGACCCGGCCCGACTCCAGGTATTCGCCGGCCAGGCGGAGCCTGCTCTCGAGCAGGGCCCGGCTTTCCGGGCCGTCTCCGGTCGGGTCCGGACCGATCTCGGTCCCGCAGCCGGCGGCCAGGAGAAAAACCATCGGGATCAGGATCAGGAGTTTCATAATTACCCCGCCCCCGGCTCCCTGGATAGACAATTCCGGGATGACCTGAATTGCCGGCCAGGGGGGATGGTCAGTCGCGGAGGGCGTCGAGATCGACCAGGCGGCCGTGGCTGACCAGGTGCTTGACTTCCCGGTGGCTGCGGAAGGCCTCGAGGACCGACTCCTCCTCGAGGACGACCAGGTTGGCGGTTCGGCCGACCTCCAGGCCGAAGTCCTCCACCCCCATCGACCGGGCGGCGTCGACCGTGATCATATCGTAGAGGGTCTCCATACCCTCGGTGGTGGTCATCCAGAGGAGGTGGGAGTTGAGGAAGGCGACCTCGAGCATATTGTTCCGGCCGTAGGGGTAGTAGGCGTCGGAGACGTCGTCCTGGCCCAGGCAGACCAGGGCCCCTTCCCGGAGCATTTCCTTGACCCGGGCGTGGAGAGGTCCGGTGTGGGGGTCGCTGACCACTCCCAGCCGGGCCCGCTTCAACAGGGCGACCAATTTCATAAAGTAGGGGTCGGGGTAGAGACACATCGCCCGGGCGTGGTGGGCCAGCACCCTGCCTTCCCAGCCCTTCTCGATGGTCTTCAGGGCCAGCTTCTCCAGGGTCCGCAGACCCGGGTCGCCGGCGTCGTCGACCAGCATCGAGACGTCCCGGTCGAACTCCACCGCCAGGTCGACCATCTGGTCGATGTGGGACTGTTCGTCGGCCTCGGTGAACTCGATCCAGGGGATCCCCCCGACCACGTCGGCCCCCATCTCCAGGGCCTGGCGGACCAGGTCGGCGGCGCCCGGTTCCCGGACCACGCCGTCCTGGGGGAAGGCTACCACCTGGAGATCGACCACGCCCTTGAACTCCTCCCGGGCCTGGAGCAGGGCCTTGATCCCTTCGAGCTTGGCCTGGTTGTCGACGTCGGCCAGGGCCCGGATGTGGGTGGTCCCGTTGAGGGCGGCCAATTTCACCGCCTTCCTGACGT
>PWXJ01000185.1 GCA_003561965.1 PVC group bacterium | reverse complement strand
CCGGTAGTTTCCGGGCTTCACCTGATCACGGAGATCATATCCCACATCGGAAGGAAGATCGCCAGGGCAAAGCCGAGGACGCCGACGGCGATTACCACCGTCAGGATCGGCTCGATCAGGTCGGTCAGGGTGGCCACGGTGTACTTGATCTCCTGGTCGTAATAGTAAGCGATCGACTCCGCCATCTCGTCCAGCTGGCCGGTCTCCTCGCCGACGCTGAGCATACTACCGACCATCGGGGGAAAGAGAGGACGTTTGAGTAGTGCGCTGGAGATCCCCTTTCCGTCCCGGACTTCCTCCACGACCTCGAGAAACTCCCTTCCGAAGAGGTCGTTACCGACCGTGGAAGATACTATCTCGATGATCTTGAGAATCGGGACCCCGGAACGCTCCAGGGTGGCCAGCATCTTGGTGAAACGGAACATCGCCAGCTTGGTGAAGAGGGGGCCGAAGATGGGGAGCTGGAGTTTGAACTTGTCGATCTGGAAGTGCCCGTAACTGGTCTTATTGAAGCGGACAAAACCGATGAAAACGGCGGCCAGACCGCCCAGGAGCAGGTAGTAATAGTTGTTGATTAACGCGCTGCTGGCCATCATCAACTGGGTGGGAAGGGGCAGGTCGACCCCGATCCGACCGTAAATTTCGGCAAACTGGGGAACGACCATTACGTTGAGGATAAAAAACGCCGCGATCATCACCGCCAGGGCGATGACCGGGTAGCGGACGGCCGACTTGACGGCCTTTTTCGTCTCCTGCTCCGACTCCAGGAGTGTGGCCAGGCGGTCGAGGACCTCGGGGAGGGAGCCGCCGGTCTCCCCGGCCAGGATGGTATTGACGTAAAGATCGGAAAAGACCCGGGGAAACCGGCGGAGTGCTTCGGATAAGCTGGCACCGCCGCTGATCTGCTCGGCCACCGAGTTGATAACCTTTTTCAGGGCCGGGCTTTCTGTCTGTTTTTCCAGGATATTGAGAGCGGTTAAAATCGGGATCCCGGCCCGGATCAGGGAGTGGAGCTGGCGGGTCATCATCACCAGGTCCTTTTCCTTGACCTTCTCGAAGCGGGCGAAGAGGCCGCCGCCTTCCCGGGCTCCGGTCGTTTCCCGGGAGACCGAGATCGGGGTATAGCCCATCTCCTCGAGGTGGCTCATCACCATCTCCCGGGAGGGGGCTTCCAGGGAACCGGAGACTAACTTCCCGGATTCGCTGCGGGCTTTATACCTGAATGAGGGCATTGGTTTCTCCTTGGAAACTTAGTTTAGCAGAGATACCAGAGAAGGGACTAAAAGGATGAAAAGGTCCTAAGGGACGCTTGAAAAACAGAATATTACTGATTTAGCTGGATGCGGTAGGTTTTGATCTTCTTGTAGAGGGTGGGGCGGGTGATTCCGAGGGCTTCGGCGGCCCGGGATATATTCATTTGAGTGGCCCGCAGGGCCGCCTCGATCGCTTCTTGTTCAACTTCGGCCAGGGAACGGATTCGGGGAGGAGAGGAGGCCGCGGGGGAAGATTCATCCGGGACGGGTTCCGAGCGGGCGGCACGGCGGCGTTCAGGCTGGAGGTGCTCGGCGCCGATCACCCCGCCGGGAACCAGGATGGCGCCTCGCTTGATCACGTTTTCCAGATGGCGGACATTGCCCGGCCAGTGGTAATTCATCAGCTTGAGGACCCCTTCCGGGGTAACCGCGGTGATCTTCCCTTCCGCTGACCGGTTGTGCTCCATCAGGATATGGGCGGCGAGCAGGGGAAGATCCTCCATCCTCTCGGCCAGGGGAGGAAGCACCAGGGGATAGGCGCTCAACCGGTAGAAAAGGTCCTCCCGGAAGATGCCTTCGGAGACCTGTTTCTCCAGGTCGCGGTTGGTGGCGGCGATGATCCGGACGTCGACCGTGATCGTCTCCCGCCCCCCCACCCTCTCGAAGCCGTGACCCTCGAAGACCCGGAGCACCTTGGCCTGGGTGGCGGGGGACATATCCCCGATTTCGTCCATAAAGATACTGCCCCGGTCGGCCTGCTCGAAGCGGCCGATCACCCGGGAGTCGGCCCCGGTGAAGGCCCCTTTCTCGTGCCCGAAAAGTTCGCTCTCCAGGAGGCTCTCCGGAAGGGCGGCGCAGTTGACCGAGATCAGGGGCTGATCGGACCGGCGGCTGTGGCGGTGTAGGGCCCGGGCGACCAATTCTTTCCCGGTACCGCTCTCCCCCTGGATCAATACGGTGACGTCCTGGTCGTGGACCTTTCGGATCAGGGAAAAGATCTTCTTCATTTGGGGGGAGAGCCCGACTATATCCTCGAATCCTTCGGGGCCGGCAAAGAGCGGGGAATCCATCTTCTCCCGGAGCAGGGTCCCGTCCGCCAGGAGGACGGACCCGACCAGTTTCTGAAACCCGCTCCCTTCCACGGGCAGCGGCCCAAAATCACAGGCTTGCCCTCCTCCCAAAGGAGCGGGGACAGGCCTCCCCGGCGGGGCGGCCAGGGCGACGATCAGCCCGGGGGATTCCTGCTTCAGCCGCCGGGCCAGTTCGAAGCCGCTGACCAGGGGGAGATCGCTCCGGGAGATCACGGCCGTGACCTTTTTCAACTCGGTCATCTGGAGGGCGGTGAAACCCTCCTGGGCGGCTTTAAACGGCACGCCCCATCCCTGGAGCGACTTCCGCCAGCCGTTTAACTCTTTCCTGTCGTGATTGACCAGAAGAAGCATAATAGGTTGGGCGGGGCGTGCTTTACCCCTACCAGATTGGGCAAGGTATGCCTTGCCCCTACAAGGCTGGGGGAAAGGCGGGCCTTGCCCCTACAACGCCCACGAAGCTGATTAGTTAATTGCGATGATAACAATCAGGCCGGACAGGCTACGATTTTTCCGGAGTAAATACCGTACTGCCGAATATCTTTCCCGACTCCCGGAAGGTCTCTTCGTCGAGGATCTCTTTCTTCCGGGCGAAGCCGGTCATCAGGCAGGCGTCGCAGATATGATTGATCCTTCTCGGGATCCCCCCGGTCGCCTGGTGGATCAAGTCCAGGACCTCATCCGGAAAGAGCGGGTCCTTTCTCCCGGCCACCTCCAGCCGCCGGTTGACGTAGTCCCGGGTCTCCTCGACGGTCAGGGCTTCCAGGTGGCACTTGACGGCGATCCGCTGCTCCAGCTGCCGCAGGTTGGCCACCTTGCCGGCCAGTTCCGGCTGTCCGACCAGGATCAGGCTGAGGAGGAACCGGGACTCGGTCTGGAAGTTGAGCAGGAGGCGGATCTTCTCGAAGATCCGATCGTCTTCAATCGAGTGCGCCTCGTCGATAACGATCACGGCTTCCTTTCCCTCCCGGCTGTCGTCAAGCAGGAGCGCCTGGAGGGACTCGAGGAGCGCGTCCTCCAGCAGCTCGGTCTTCTTCTCCGGCAGTTCGCTGTATTTCAAGGTCCGGACCACCGCCCGGAGGAACTCCACGCCCGAGACCGGGGGGTAATTCAAATAGGCGAAGGCATAGCGGTTCTCGGAGAGGGAGGAGATCAGCGTCCGGGCGATGAAGGTCTTGCCGCAGCCGAAGACCCCGGTCATCATCGCCGCCCCCATATTCTCCCTCACCGTGTAGGTGAGCTTCATCAGGGCGTCGGAGTGCTGGGGAAAGGAGCAGAGAAACCGGGGGTCGGCGGTATTCTTGAACGGCTTTTCCTTGAGTTTCCAGTAGGCTTCGTACATACCGTTACCGATACCGATTATTTCGACAGCCAGTGAGTGATCTTTTCCTGGTAGGCTTCGACATCCTTATCGGCAAGAACGGGCCGATCTTCGGCCGGGGGTTCCTCGAAGGCGGCGGGAGCCAGGGCCGGTTCCGCCGCCTCAATCGGCTCGGCCGGTTCCGGGCGGCCGATATCAGCCTTGATCCCGGTAATCCGGCTCATCTCCTCGACCGTGGTCACCCCGGCCAGGACCTTATCCAGGGCATCCTCTTCCATAAAGACCGCCCCCTCGGAACGGGCCTGTTCCTTGATCTCATTCCCCGGGGCCTTGGCCAGGGCCAACCGCCGGATATCGGGCGACATCGGGATCAGTTCCATCACCGCGACCCGACCCTTGTAACCGGTACCCCGGCAGTGTTCACAGCCCGTCCCCTGCCAGAATCTGATCTCGGGGTCGGGATCAAGCCCCAGGTTTTCCAGGAGCAGAGGTTCCGGCTGATAGTTCTCCCGGCACTGGGGGCAGATCCTCCGGGCCAGCCGCTGGGCCATTATCCCCTCCAGGGCGGAGGCGACCAGGAACGGCTCCACTCCCATATGAATCAACCGGGGGATGGCCCCGGCGGCGTCGTTGGTGTGGAGGGTGGAGAAGACGTAGTGTCCGGTCAGGGCGGCCTGAACGGCGATCTCGGCCGTCTCCACGTCACGGATCTCCCCGATCATTATGATGTCGGGGTCCTGGCGGAGGATCGACCGCAGGCCGTTGGCGAAAGTCACCCCGGCCCTCGGGTTGACCTGGACCTGGCGGATCAGGCGCAATCGGTACTCAACCGGATCTTCCACGGTGATGATGTTCTTCTCCATACTGTTGACGGTCTGGAGCGCCGCGTAGAGGGTGGTGGTCTTTCCGCTCCCGGTGGGTCCGGTGTTGAGCAGAATCCCGTTGGGCCGGAAGATGATATCCCTGAATTTTTCCAGGTTCCGGGGGTCGAAACCGAGTTCTTCCAGCCCGATGGCGATCGACTGGGGGTTGAGGATCCGGAGGACCACGTTCTCGCCGAAGACGGTGGGGAGGATCGAAACCCGGACATCGATGTCGTTCCCCTCGACCCGAATCCGGATATGTCCGTCCTGGGGCTTGCGGGTCTCGGCGATGTTGAGGTTGCTCATCACCTTGATCCGGGAGGTAATGGCCGCCTTGAGACGCTTGGGAGGCGAAGGGACCTCGTAGAGGACGCCGTCGATCCGGAAGCGGATCCGGAGGAGTTTCTCGTCCGGCTCGATATGGACGTCGCTGGCCCCGTCCCGGACCGCCTGGGCCAGGATCAGGTTGACCAGCCGGGTGATCGGGGCCTCGTCGGAGAGGTCCTTGAGCTGGGGGATCTCATCTTCTTCCTCGCGCAGGCGGGTCACCTCGAGGTCCTCGATCATCTCCTCGACCGACCCGAGGTGGCGGAAGCGGCGGTCGATTACTTTGAGGATATCCTCCTCGGCGGCCAGGTAGGGATCGACGTTCATCCCCGTCCGGTGGGATACCTGGTCGATGGCTTCGACGTTCCGGGGGTCGGCCATCGCCAGCCCGAGGCTGCCCTCGATGGAAAAGACCGGGACCACGCGGTATTTCCGGGACAGTTCCTCGGGGATCAGCGAGATCTGTTCTTCGTCGATCATAAAGTTCTCGAGATCGATATACGCCACCCCGAACTCATCCCCGAGCGCTTCGTAAACCTGGTCCTTGGTCAAAAGGCCCAGTTCGATCAGGGCCTGGTGGATCGATTGGGACCCCGACTTCTCCGCCGCCTCCAGATGTTCCCGATCGATCAGGCCGCGGGCCATAAACAGGTTGATCAGCCTTTCCTGGTCGCTTTCGAACATAACGTATTTCTCTTTTTCTGATTCGCGGGCTGAAGACCGCGGCTACGACCTTACGAACCGTTAAAAGAATTTTCGAAAATTATTTTCCGGAGAGCAGTTTCCCGATCCGGGCGAGCAGTTCTTCGGAACTGAAGGGCTTGACCAGGTAATCGTCGGCCCCGGCGCTGTGAGCCAGATCCTTATCCTTGTCCTGCCCCCGGGCGGAGAGGATCAGGATCGGGATCCGGGAATAGCGGTTGTCGAATTTGAGCAGCCGGGCGACCTTGTATCCGTCCATCCGGGGAAGCATCAGGTCGAGCAGGATCAGGTCCGGCTGGAGGGAACGGGCTTTCTTCAGCGCCTCCAGTCCGTCGGCGGCGGTCACCACCCGGTATCCGCTGGTCTTCAGGCGGATGGAGAGGCTCTCCAGCAGGTCGGGTTCGTCATCCACCAATAACAGCGTCCTGGCTTCCTTGGTCATCTCCGGTCAGCTCCCTCTGGTCGTTCAATTGATAAGCTGAGGTGTCTTTTTCCAGAACCGACACCACCGCCCCGACGAATTCGTTCATACTGATCGGTTTTTTCAAGGCGGGGAGGATTTCTTTTCCCAGGGCCCCGATCCGGTGCCGGTCGATGCCGTAACCGGTAAGGATAATCACCGGGATGTTACAGGTCAACTGATTCTGCTTCAGGCGGCCCAGGACCTCGTAGCCGTTCATTTGGGGCATCACGATATCGAGAATGATCAGGTCCGGATTCTCCTCCAGGGCCAGCTTGACCGCTTCGGCGCCGTTATAGGCCACTGAAATCCGGTAGTGGAGATCGCTGAGAAAATCCTTGTACATCTCGATCAGGTCGGGGTCGTCGTCAACCAGGAGCACCCGGGGGGCGAGGGCCTTGGGCAGGGCGACATAAAACACGCTCCCCGACCCGACCTCGCTCTCGACCCGGATCGAACCCCGGTGGAGAAAGACGATCTCCCGGGAGATGGCCAGGCCGAGCCCGGTCCCCCCGGTGCCGAAGGTCGGCCGGTGCCGGATCTGCTGGAAACGGTCGAAGATCCGTTCCTGGTCCTGGGGGCTGATCCCGATCCCGGTATCCCGGACCCATAGTTCCACGCTCGATTCCCGGTCGCGGACCCCGATGGTCACCTTCCCGTTTTCCGGTGTGAACTTGAGGGCGTTGGCCGCCAGGTTGGTAATGACCTGGGAGATCCGGTTCGGGTCGGCGTAAATCTCGGTGAGGTTTTCCTCGATTTCCGTCTCCAGGGTGATCCGCTTCCGGTCGGCGCTCGGAGCCAACGTATCCCTCACCTGCCTGACCAGCACACCCAGGTCGACCGGTTCTTTTTCCAGGGTGATCTTGCCTTCATCGGCCCGGGAGATTAAAAGCAGGTTCTCGATGATCCGGGTCAGGCGTTCGATATTGAAACCGATCTTCTTGCAGTAATCCCGCTGGGACTGGTTCAGTTCCCCCGGTATTTCGTCGGTCAATATCGAGACGAACTCCCCCATCGCGGTCAGGGGGGTCCGCAACTCGTGGGAGACGTGGGAGACGAACCTGTTCTGGAGTTCCTCGAGTTTCTTGCTCTCCGAGATATCCCGGGCGATCCCCATCACGCCGGTGATCTCCCCCTCGGCGTTCCGGATCGGGGAGTTGGCCAGGGCCAGGTTGATCACCCGGCCGTCGGCCCGGACGGTGTCGAGTTCGAAACGGGGGCTGCCTCCCTTCAGGGTCTCCCAGCAATACTTTATCGCCTCGTCGCGGAAATTTCCGGGGACCAGGTCGTAAAAGGAACGCCCGATCCATTGATCCCGGCGGTAGCCGAAGATCTCTTCGAACTTCCCGTTCATCTCGACGAAGCAGCTCTTCTCGTCGAGGAGGAAGATCAGGTCGTTGGCCCGCTCGAGGAGTTTCTTGTAGCGCTCTTCGGTGGTGACCAGCTGTTTCTGGCTCCGGCGGAGGGTGGTGGTCATCTTCTCCCCGAAGAGCTTGAACTGCTGGTGGCTCTGGCGGGCGAAGCCGCTGAAGAGACCGATCAGGAGTCCGACCAGGAGGAAGATCGCCCAGTCCATCTGGATCTGGTCGAGGTAGCCGAGGTAGCCCCTCAGGGCGAGCCCGACCAGGGCGCCCATCAGGGTCCCGACCAGGACATTTTCCAGGACCAGCCGCCCCATCGGGATCGGGGCCAGGAAAATTTGGCGGAGTTTCCTCATCGCCGGACCGGGCTCAGTCCCGGTGATCGACTATGATATTCTTTGATTTCAGGAAATCAAAGAGCCGGTTGAGCTCGTCTTCCTCGCCTTCCAGCTTGAAATAGGCCCAGCCGGTTTTGCTGGAGAAGGAAGCCTCGATGATCGTGGGTATCACCTTGAAACGGGTGATCATCTGGTAAACGATCGGCTCATCCTTGTGATCCCCGGGGATGGTCAGTTCCACCATCTTCCGCATCGCGATTCTCCTGGTTGGCATTGGAGTTGTTGCCGCGGGGAAGATTCCCGACGCGGCTATGCCAATAATAACACAGGACGGGTGGAAAGGACATCGGTTTTTCCCGGAGGGATGACACAGACAAGAATGAACTGTGCTACCTTGCCCACAGACAGTAATTTATCCGGGCTACTCGGTGGCGGAGTCCTTCAGGGAGCGGAGGCGCTGCATCGCCTCGAAGGGGGTGAGGTGATCGAGGTTGATGTTCTTCAGCTCTTCGATCACCGGGTGGGAGGGGGGCGTATCGAACAGGTAGAGCTGCCGGCCGGCGGTACTCTCCTCCCCGGGCCCGTCCCCGACCAGCCGGGGACGGCCGTCGGCCGCGACCGCTTCCTGTTCCAGGCGGTCGAGGATGTACCCGGCCCGCTCGATCACCGACCGGGGGAGTCCGGCCAGGCGGGCGACCTGGATCCCGTAGCTCTTGTCCGTCCCCCCCTTGATGACCTTGCGGAGAAAGATCACCCGGTCGTTCCACTCCCGGACCGCCACGTTGTAGTTCTTCACCCCGTTCAGGGTCAGCTCGAGCTCGGTCAACTCGTGGTAGTGGGTGGCGAAGAGGGTCCGGGCCCTGGACCCGGGGTGGTTGTGGAGGTATTCGGCCACCGCCCAGGCGATGCTGATCCCGTCGAAGGTGCTGGTTCCCCGGCCGATCTCGTCGAGGACGACCAGGGAACGGGGGGTGGCGTTATGGAGGATGTTGGCGGTCTCGATCATCTCGACCATAAAGGTCGACCGGCCCCGGGCCAGCTGGTCGGAAGCCCCGACCCGGGTGAAGATCCGGTCGGCGACCCCGATCCGGGCCGAGTCGGCGGGGACGAAACTCCCGACCTGGGCCAGGAGAACGATCAGGGCCACCTGGCGGATGTAGGTCGACTTCCCGGCCATATTCGGACCGGTGATGATCGCGATCTGGTTCTCCTCCCCGTCCAGCTCGGTGTCGTTGCCGACGAACCGCTCCTCGACCAGGATCCGCTCCACCACCGGGTGGCGGCCGTTGACGATCTCCAGCCGGTCGGAGCAGTCGACGGCCGGCCGGACGTAGCCGTTGTCGACCGCCGCCCGGGCCAGGCCGGCCAGGGCGTCGACGATCCCGACCGCCCGGCCGCAGCGCTGGATCGCCGCGGCCTCTTTCTTCACTTCTTCCCGGATCTCCTCGAAGAGCCGGTATTCCAGGGCCGCCGCCTTCTCCTCGGCCCCGATCACTTTTTCTTCGTAAGCCTTCAGGTCCCCGGTGATGAACCGGCCGGCGTTGACCAGGGTCTGCTTGGGGATGTAATGCCCGGGGACCTGGGGGAGGTTGGGCCGGGTGACCTCGATGTAATAGCCGAGGACCTTGTTGTAGCGGACCTTGAGCGACTTGATCCCGGTCCGCTCGATCTCTTCCTTCTGGAAGCGGCTGATCCAGCTCTTCCCGTCCCGGGCCAGCGACCTGAGATCGTCGAGTTCCCCGCTGTAGCCGGGCCGGATCATCCCCCCTTCTTTCAGGGTCAGGGGGGGAGAATCCTCCAGGGAACGCTCCAGCAGCGCGACCAGCTCGGGGGAGACCCGGAGGTCGCCGGCCGACTCATTCAGCAACGGGGAGTCAAGTTCCGCCAGCACCCCGGCCAGGGCGGGGACGGCGGCCAGGGACTGGCGGAGGTTGACCAGCTCCCGGGCGTTGGTCCGGCCGCAGCAGACCCGGCCGATGATCCGGCCGATGTCCCGGATCTCTTTCAGGTGGTCCCGGAGGGCGGAGAGGACGCCGCGCTCGGCGACCAGCCCCCCGACCGCTTCCAGCCGGCTTTCGATCTCCTCCGGCCGGCGGAGGGGGTGGAGGAGCCAATCGCGGAGGGTCCGGCCGCCCATCGCGGTCACCGTCCGGTCGATGACCCCGATCAGGGTGGCGGATCGGTCGCTCCCCCGGAGCGGCTCGACGATCTCCAGGTTGGCCTGGGAGACGGCGTCCATCACCAGGTAGTCGCCGGGGGAGAAGACGGAGAGGGCCTCGAGGTGGCCGAGCGGGGTCTTCAGGTTGTCCTGGGCGTACTCGACCACCGCCCCCGCCGCCCCCACCCCGGGGATCAACCCCCCGCAGCCGAAGCCGTCGAGGGTGGCGGTGTTGAAGAGCCGCTTCAGGACGGCGGCGGCCTGGTCGTAATCGAAGTACCAGTCCTCCACCGGGGTGGCGGCGGTCTCCAGCCGGGAGAGGGTCTCCTCCAGCTCGGGCATCATCCGGGCGGGGAGGAGGCACTCGCTGGGCCGGAGGCGCTCGAGTTCGTTACGGAGATCTTCAGCTGAGTTCAGCTCGGCGACCTTGAACTCACCGGTCGAGAGCTCGATAAAGGCCAGGCCGTAAACCTTGCCCAGCCGATGGACCGCCGCCAGGTAGTTGGAGGCGTTGCTCTTGAGCAGTTCCTCTTCCAGGGCGGTCCCCGGGGTGATGATCCGGGTGACTTCCCTCCTGACGATACCCTTTGACGCCCGGGCGTCCTCGACCTGGTCGCAGACGGCCACCTTCCTCCCCGCCTTGAGCAGTTTCTCGATATAGCCGGCCGCGGCGTGGTGGGGGATTCCGCACATCGGCATCGTCTGGCGGGCGGTCAGGGCGATCTCCAGGATCGGGGCGGCCGCCCGGGCGTCCTCGCCGAACATCTCGTAGAAGTCGCCGAGCCGGAAGAGGAGGATGGCGTCGCCGACCGAGGCCTTCAGGGCCCGGTACTGCTTCATCATCGGGGTGGCCTTATTTAGGGACTTGCTCATTTATCCTCGGTTACCGGTGAAACAATCGTTCCGTAGAGGCTGAGATCGGTGGACCGCTCGATCCGGACCGGCACCAGCCGGCCGGTCAGCCCTTCCGCCCAGGGGAAGAAGACCGGCTTCCCGGTCCGGGTCCTCCCCTCCCCTCTTTGGGGATATTTCCGGTTTCTCCCCTCGACCAGGACTTCGAAAACCTCACCGACCAGTCCCCGGTTCTTTTCCCCGGCGATCCGCCGCTGGAGGTCCAGCAGTCCGGCCAGCCGGGCCGACTTCTCAGCAGCGGGAACATCGTCTTCCAGTTCGGCCGCCGCCGTCCCCGGGCGGGGGGAGTAGGCGAAGGCGAAGACCTGGTCGAAGCCGACGGTTTCGACCAGGCCGAGCGTCCGGTCGAAGTCCTCCCCGGTCTCGCCGGGGAAACCGACGATGAAATCGGAAGCGAGGGCGATCCCGGGGACGGCCTCCCGCAGCCTCCGGACCCGGAAGAGGTAATCGTCCCGGGTATAGCCCCGGCCCATCCGCCCGAGGACCGCGTCGGAACCGGACTGGGCGGGAAAGTGGAGGAACTCGCAGACTTTTTCCAGCCCGGCGACCGCCTCGATCAGTTCCGGGGAGATATCCCGGGGGTGGGAGGTAACAAACCGGATCCGGGCGATCCCCTCCGCCGGGTCGAGCAGCCGGAGCAGGCCGGCGAAGTCCAGAGCCTCCCCCCCCGGATCGACCCCCCGGTAGGAGTTGACGTTCTGGCCGAGGAGGGTGACTTCCCGGCAACCCTCCTCTCCCAGCCGGCGGACCTCGGTCAGGATCTCCCCCGGCGGGCGGGAGATCTCCCGCCCCCGGGCGTAGGGGACCACGCAGTAGGAGCAGTAATTGTCGCAGCCCCGGCTGACCGTGACCCAGGCCGAGACCGGGCTCTCCCGGACGACCGGGACGGCGGAAAAATCCT
>PWXJ01000032.1 GCA_003561965.1 PVC group bacterium | reverse complement strand
GGCCACATCGACGAGCTGAAGAAGAAGGACTACACCGCCCTGCTCGGCAACCGGACCCTCGACTTCGTGGTGATGTGCGTCCCCCTGGAGCCGGCCTACCAGGCGGCCGCCGGCAACGACCCCGACCTCCTCTACGACCTGGCCCGGACCAACGTGGTCATCACCGGTCCGGCGACGCTGATGATCACCCTGAAGCTGATCGGGCAGATCTGGCGGCGGGAGAAGGAGAACCGCAACGCCGAGCTGATCGCCGACCAGGCCGGGCGGCTCTACGACCAGGTCGTCCTGGTCGGCGACGCGATGCTGGAGGCGAAGAAAAGACTCTCCGGGGTCTCGGATTCGTTCGACCTGGCCCTGAAACGGCTCCGGGAGGGGCGGGGCAACCTGGTGGGCCGGGTGGAGAAGCTCCGGCGGCTGGGAGCCAAGGTAAAAAAAGAGATCCCGGCCGACCTCGCCCCGGCGGAACCGGAGGAGGAGGAAGAAGATCAACCGGCCGGATCTACCGACGGGAAAGATCGATGAGCGCGAAATACGATCTGGTGGTGATCGGGGCGGGGCCGGGCGGCTACCCGGCGGCGATCCGGGCCGGGCAGCTCGGCCTGAAGACGGCGGTGGTGGAGCAGGCGGAACTGGGCGGGGTCTGCCTCAACGTCGGCTGCATCCCGACCAAGGCCCTGCTGAGAAACGCCGAACTGGCCGCGATCGTCTCCGGCCGGGCGAAGGAGTTCGGGCTGGGATTGGAGAACCCGGCCCCGGATTACGAAACCGCGTTCCGGCGGAGCCGCCAGGTCTCCGGCCGGCTGGTCAAGGGGATCTCCCTGCTCCTGAAGAAGAACGGGGTCGAGACGGTGCGGGGGCGGGCGGTGCTGGAATCCCCCCGCCGGGTCCGGGTCGAAACGGGGGAGGGCGAACCGTTGCTCCTGGAGACGGAGAAGATCGTCATCGCCACCGGGGCCCGGCCCCGGGCCCTCCCGGGTTTGGAAGTCGACGGGGAGAAGATCATCACCTACACCGAGGCCATCCTCTCCCCGGTCCTCCCCGAGCGGGCGGTGATCGTCGGAGCCGGGCCGATCGGGGTCGAGTTCGCCACCATCTGGCGGAGCTACGGGGTCGAGGTGACGATCGTCGAGGTCCTCGACCGGGTGCTGCCCGCCGAGGACCCGGAAGTCTCGGCGGTGATCGCCCGGTCATTGAAGAGAGAGGGGGTGACGGTCCACGCCGCCGGCCGGGTGACCAGAGCGGAGAAGACTCCTTCCGGGGTCCGGGTCACGCTCGCCACAACGGAGGGGGAGCGGGAACTGGAGGCCGGCTGGCTGATGATCGCCGCCGGGTTCCGGCCCAACACCGAAGGGCTGGGGCTGGAAGAGGCCGGGGTGAAACTGACGGATCCGGAAGGCTTGATCGAGGTCGACGGGCGGATGGAGACCTCGGCCCCCGGCGTCTTCGCCGCCGGGGACGTGACGGGCAAGCTGATGCTGGCCCACGCCGCCACCGCGATGGGGATCGCCGCCGCCGAGGCGGCCGCCGGGGAGAACCCCGAGCCGCTCGACTACCGGATGATCCCCCGGGGGGTCTATAGCAGGCCCCAGGCGGCCTCCTTCGGCCTCACCGAGGAAGAGGCCCGCCGGGAGGGATATGAGGTCAGAGTCGGGAAGTTCCCCTTCCTGGCCAACGGCAAGGCCCTGGGACTCGGGGAGCGGGAGGGTTTCGTCAAGATCGTGGCCGAGGAAAAGACCGGGAAGATCCTCGGGGCCGCCCTGGCCGGGCCCGAGGTGACCGAGCTGCTCGGCGAGCTGACCCTGGCCCGGAGAACCGGACTGACCCTGGAGGATCTCGCCGCCAACATCCACGGCCACCCCACCCTCTCCGAGGCGGCCGCCGAAGCCGCCGCCGCCGGCCTGGGCCGGGCCGTCCACCTCTGAGCCGGCGCGGCCGGTCAGGGGAGGGCCACCTCCAGCTGATCGATCAGTTCCCGCCTCCGGTTGTAGGCTTCCACCCGGATCCGTTCCCGGTCGACCCGGACCAGGACCAGCGTGGAACGGAGGGAGTAGGCGAACCGCCGGTAGGGGTTGGAGTTGCCGACGACGGGCGGACCCCGGTAGCCCCAGAACCCGGCGTTGACGTAGTGGATCCCGTTTCGGTAGCTCCGCTCGTAGATGTGGGTGTGCCCGGCCAGGACCAGCCGGACGTTGTATTTCTCCAGCCGGGGGACGATCCGGTCTTCGATGAAGTCGATCTCGCGGGAAGAGGCTTTCCAGCGGTTGGAGGTTAAAACGGCGTGATGCCAGGCCGCGACGACCGGTTTCCCGTCGGCCTCCGCCTGCCGCAGTTCCTCCTCCAGCCACTCCAGCTGCCTCTCCCGCTGTCCCCGGTCGAGCCGGAAGAAGTTGCTGTTGAGGACCAGCAGTTTCAGCTGGGGGAAGTCGTAGGAGAGGTACCCCGCTTCCGGGGAGCCCGGCCAGCGGAGATAGCGGTCGAAGTAAGTCGGGACGGCCGCCGGGCGGACGTCTTCGGGCGAACCCCGGTATTCGTGGTTCCCGATCGCGACCACCAGCGGCCACCGGGCCAGGCTCTCCCGGCCGAGCAGGCGGAGCCACCTCTCCTCCCGGCAACCCTGCTTGACGATATCCCCCAGGTGGAGGAGCCACTGGGGGGACTGACCGGCAAACCGCCCGGAGAAAAATTCCTCCACCCGGGCAAAGCTCCGGCGGGAGCCGTGAGTATCCGAGATCACCCCGAAGGACAGCTCGTCCTCCGGCCGGCAGCCCCGGGCCGCCGCCGTCTGCCGGAATAAAGTCGTCCGCTTCCCGGCGGAGACCCGCTCCACCTTGACGGCGAGGTCCCGGGAACAGTCCTGGGGCCCGAGGCTGATCTCGTGGAGGCGGCCGGCCGGATAGATCTCAACCGGAGCCCGGTTGATCGAGAGCGGCAGGTCCTCCTCCAGTTCGAACTTCAATACCAACTCGTCCGGCGAGGTGAGCAGGAGATAGGGGTGGACGCGGAAGTCCCGCCCGGTATGTCCGCAGCCGGCGAGCAGCAGGCAGAGGATCAATATCCCCGGGATTCCCCGGCCGGCGGAGTTC
>PWXJ01000129.1 GCA_003561965.1 PVC group bacterium | reverse complement strand
GGGCTGGTCCGGCCGCCGATATTCATCGTTCCCGCCCTCCGGGCTTCCCAGATCGAGGGCTATTACCGGGACCCCCGGCAGGTCTTCGGCCGGGGGAAGTGCGTCAGCCCCTGGCTCCAGGCCGAGATCCGTCCCGACGGCGGCCTGGCCTTCTGCCCGGATTTCCCGGATTATATCGCCGGCAACATCCGGTCGGAACCGCTGCCGCGAATCTGGAACGGTCCCCGGGCCCGCCGCTTCCGGCGGGTCCTCCGGGAGAGGGGGCTCTTTCCCATCTGTCGCCGCTGTTGCGGCCTGTTTTCGTACTGAAGTCCGCCCCTCCCCGGCGGGACGGCGCGATAAATAAATACGGTTGACCGGGACTTGCTTAGCGGTGAAGACGGACAATAACAATTTTCCGGGCGGGCAATGGCGGATGATCTGCCTGCTGCTCTTACTGGCGGCCATCCCCCGGGTGGTCGCCTGGTCGGTCTTCGACTTCATCGATTCCGGCGGCGGCAGCGATCCGGTCGCCTATCTGAACCTGGCCCGCAACCTCTTCAGCGGGGAGGGCTACAGCACCTTCGGGGAGGTCCATACCGTCCACCACCCCCTCTACCCGGTTTTTATCGGGATCTTCTGGAGGCTGCTGGGAGATCTCCTCCGGGCGGGCCAGGCGGTTTCCGTCCTGGCGGGGGTGGCCCTGGTAATTCCGGTATATGGGCTGGCCCGGAACCTCTTCGGCGTCCGGGCGGCCGTCTACGCCGGACTGCTGACCGCCTTCTGCCCGGTTCTGGTCTATGGATCGACCGAGGTCTTCTGCGAATCTCTCTATGTCTTTTTCCTGATCTCCGCCCTGGCGGTCTTCGCCGCGGCCTGGCGGAACGGGCGGACCCGGCCGATGGGGGGGGCTGGAATCCTGACCGGCCTGGCCTTTCTCACTCATCCCGCCGGGGTGACCTTTCTCCCGGTAATGCCCCTGTTTCTCCTGATCGGGCAGGCGCTGCCCGGCCGGACCGCCTGGCGGACGTTGCTCGCCCGGTCGGGGTTGCTGCTGGCCGGATTCTGCCTGGCCGTCCTCCCCTGGTGGCTGTACCTGAGAAGCGCCACCGGGCACTGGCAGATGAGCGGGTCGAGCCATTACCGGGACATCTCCCTGATGACCGACCTGATCGAGGGCCGGCCGGAGTCGGAGATGATCTTCGAACATATGGAATTGATCTACAACCCCGACCTCGACCCGGATGCCGACCGGGAGGCGGTGGGTATGTTTGAACTGCTCTTCCGTAACCCGGAAGCGCAGCTTCAATTGATCGCTTTCAACCTGGCTTTCGGCGCCGGGGAGCTGGAGAAGACCGCCCGTTTCCTGGGAATCGGCTTCGGCCTCCTGGCGGCGTTGCTGGCCCTGCTGGTGATCATCCTGGCCGCCGGGGTGGTGTTTTTCCTCAAGACTACCCGGCGTTACGCCGAAACTCTCCTGCTGGCCCTGTGTTTCCTCCCGGCGCTGACTTTTATCCTGGTGATAATGCAGCATCGCTATTTTTACCCCTTCTTTCCCCTGGCCTGGATACTGCTGGGGGCGGTCCTGGCCGCGGGGGTGGAACGGTCTTCCCGGATCCGTCGGGGTCTCTTCTTCCGCTGGGCGACCGTCGGGATATGCCTGATCTTCCTGGCGGCGACCGCCGGGGTGATCCGGCGCAAGTGGCGCAAGGACGCCATCCCCTACGAGTACAAGCTGCTCGGGGAGTGGATGCGGGAAAACATCCCCGGTCTCCGGGAGGAAAAAGTAATGGCCTTCCGTCTCGGCTTCAGTTTTTACGCCGATTCCTCCTGGAACGTCTTTTTCTGGGGGGATTATCCCGGGTTGCTCGAGTATATGCGGGACCGCGGCCTCCGTTACCTGATCATCGATGATTACAAGCTGTATATGATCCATCCCGAGCTGCAATTTTTAATCGAGGACCCGCCTCCGGAGAATTGGGAGAGGATCAGGACCGAGAAGTTCCGGGGGCGTCGGGCCACCCTGCTCCGTCTCCGGGACAGCGGGGATTGATTCTTTAACGGGGCGGGTATCGCTGTTCCCCATTTCCGCCGCGTTCCCTAACGCCTTTACCCTTGCCGGGGAAACGATTTTCCCCCATAATCCCCACCATCAAGCCGGGTCTGACCGGGTAAGATCAGACGCCGGCAACGGCCCGGGAAATGATTTGCCGGCCGGTATCGGTCAATCGGTCGCCGGAACGGGAAACGGCCCAGATGGATCACTTCGACATAATCAGGAAATTATACCGGGAGACCATCCGGCCGATCATCACCTACACCACCCGGCGCCGGATCGACATAATGCTTGACTTTGTCGACGGCCGGAGGGTGCTCGACCTGGGTTGTGTCGAGTACGAGTCCTCGATCGAAAACAAGCCCGACTGGTGGCTGCACGGGTTGATCAGGAACCGGGCCAGAAGTGTTCTCGGGGTGGATTACGCCTCGGAGGCGATCCAGGAACTCCGGGACCTCGGCTACGACGTCTGCGTGGCCGATGTCGAGAATATGAACCTCAACGCCCGGTTCGAGGTCGTGATCGCCGGCGAGCTGTTCGAGCACATCACCAACCATCGCTCCTTTCTCGAGTCCGTCCGGCGGCACCTGGAACCCGGGGGTATCTTCGTCGCCAGTATGCCGAACGCCAATTCCTTTAATTACTTTATGCAGACCCTGATCTTCGGCCACGAGGTCGACGCCTGGGACCATACCTCGTTCTTTACCCCGGTCACCCTGACCGTGATGCTCCAGAAATGCGGGTTTGTCCCGAAACAGATTATTCTCTACCAGCCCGACGAGATATTCCATCACGAGAAACGGAGCCACCGGCTGATTGCTTATCTCTTTAACCGTCTCCAGCAGGCGGTCTGCTGGGTCAAGCCCAACCTGGCCCGGGCCCTGATTGTCGTGGCCGCCCCGGCCCCCGATTAGCCGGGTCCCGCCGACAACCCCCGCCTGGGGGCTCAGCTCCTCCGCCGGTGCTTTTCAACTATGGTCAAAGCCGATCCAGATACGACCGCCGTTTCCGAACCGGCGAGGAATTTTATTTCCGGCCGGAGGTTTCATTTGCTTTCCTTTCTGGTCCTGTTCGCGATCCACGTTTACGGCGTCTTCATCATTCTCCCCCCGCCGGCGCAACTGCTCAACGACGAGCCGATCTTCAATCACGACTTCCCGGTCCACTTCTACCAGGCCTATACCACCAGGCGATACCTGCTCCGTTCCGGCCGGACCTGGGGCTATGACCCCTATTATATGGCCGGCTACCCGGGGAACACGATTTACGACGCCGGCTACAAGCTCAACAACATCTTTGTCTTTGTCTTCTCGCCCCTGCTCGGCCTGGCCCGCGCCTACAAGCTGTTCGTGCTCCTGACCTTCCTCCTCGCCCCGCCGGTCCTCTACGGCGCGGCGAAGAAATTCGGCCTCTCCCCGGGCGGCTGCCTGGCCGCCCTGGGCCTGGCGGTGTTCTTCTGGCACCTGGACCACAATTTCACCGGCATCCCCCGCCCGGTCTCCGGGTTCCTGATGTGGGGGATGTTCACCTTCGCCTTCGCCTGTTTTTTCGCGGTCTACCTGGTCGCCCTGTTTTATGCTTATTCCCGCCGCCGCCGGAAGTCCGACCTGATCCTCCTCTTCGTCCTCGGGCCGCTTTTGCCCGCCACCCACCTGTTTTCGCTTTTGATCGCCTGGTTGCCCCTGCTGGTGATATTTCTCCATTACCTTCCCCGCCGGGGAGTGAGATACCTCGGCCTCGTCCTGGCCTGGACGGCCTGGATATTCGCCGCCAACAGCTTCTGGCTGATCCCCCTGCTCCGGTTCCGCGAGATCGGGCTCTACTGGCCGACCGGCTCCCGGCCGCTCGCCGCGATGATCGGGCATTATACCTTTCGGGCCGGCGGTCTCCGGCCCCTGGGGCTTCTCCTCTTCTTCGGGGCGGTGGGAACGGCGAACTGGAGGGGGGAAGAGAGCGTGCTCCAAAAGGTTTACCTGATTTCCGGAGCTTACCTGCTCCTGCTCGGCCTCTTCGGTTCCCGTATCCATTTTCTCGCCTCGTTCGAGCCGACCAGGTTCATCGGGAGCCTGAAGGTCCTGCTCCTGGTACCCGCGGCGGCCGCCGTCTGGCTGCTGTTCCGGCAGCTTTCTTCCCGCGCCGCCCGGGTACTGTTGGCGGCGCCGGCGCTGGCCTTCCTGATCTACTTGATGCCCTCCACCGGTCGGTTGTGCGCCGACCTCCCCCCCCAGGCCCGGGATTTCATCGCCTTCCTCGAGGAGCACACCGACCGCTCGGCCCGGATCCTGATGCAGAACTCCGACCCGGAGAACATCGGCCGTTACTTCGGCACCCATATGCTGATCCTGCCGCCGGACCTGCCCCGGGAACAGATCGGCGGCCCCCATTACCTGGTGCCCAAACAGCACCATTTCGCCGAATTCAAGGGGGATTTCATCTTCGGCCGGCACCTGGGGGAGTGGGAGCCCGGACGCCTGAAGGAATATCTTGACCTCTACAACATCAAGTGGGTGGTGGTCTGGTCCGACTTCGCCCGGGATTATTTTCAGCGGCTGGAGGGGTACGCCGTCGAGATCGGTCGTCTCCCCGCCGGACGGAGGGGTTTTACCGTCTACGAATTATCCCGCCGCCCCGACTATTTCCTGGCCGGCGGGGGGACGGTGGAAGCCGATTACGACCGGATCCGGATCTCCGGCGCGTCGACCGGGGAGATCATTATCAAGTACCACTGGATCAAAACCCTGAAGACCGACCCGCCCGTCCCCCTGGATCCGGTCCACCGGCTCTCCGACCCGGTCCCCTTTATCCGGCTGGAGAACCCCGGCTACCCCGAAATCGTCATCTACAATTAACCTGAGTGGCTGCCGACCGCCGGCCCGCCGATTATGAAAAAGACGATCTTCTCCCTGATCCTGATCGTCCTTCTCCTGGCCTTCACTCTGGCCGGGGCGGAGATCATCCTCCGGCTGGCGACCACGACCGACGAGAACGACAACGTGTTTTTCAAGGGCCGGCAGCTTCTTCCCTACCGGTTTCCGGTCAATTCCACCCGCCACCGGCTCCGGGTCGCCCGGGAGCTCCGCGACGAAGCTTACGTGGTCGATCATCCGCTCCTGGGCTGGACCCTGGGCCCCGACCGGGAAAGCGAGAACGGCCTCTACGCCACCAATTCCCGGGGCATCCGTTCCGCCCCCCGGGAATACCCCGAAAATCCCGAACCGGGAACCCTCCGGATCGCCCTCTTCGGGGATTCCTTCACCCACGGTGACGAGGAGCCCTGGTTCAACACCTGGGCGGACAAGCTGGAGCGGTATCTGAACCGGGACGGGGTCCGGGCCGAGGTGCTGAATTTCGGGGTCGGGGGCTACTGTTTCAGCCAGGCCTACCTCCGCTGGCTCCACTACGGCCGCGACTTCAACCCCCGGATAGTCGTGATCGGCTTTCAGGCGGAAAATATGCGGAGGATAGTCAATGTCTTTCGGTCGCTCTACAGCCCGCGGACCTGGCTGGTATTCAGCAAGCCCCGGCACATAATCAACCGGGAGGGGGAACTGGAATTGATCAACAGCCCGGTCGTGCCGCCGGAAGAGGTGCCGGGTTACCTGGAGGATTTTCCCCGCCGCCCGCTGGCCCGCTACGAGTTCTGGTTCAACCCGGCGAATTACCGGGCGCCGTTCTGGACCCGGAGCCGCCTGGGGCAGGTGATCCACGACCGGCTCAACACCGAGGTCCGCGACCGGCGGACCCACCGGGAGATGGCGGAGAACGGGGGGACCCCGGAAGAGGTGACCCTGGCCCTGGTCAAGGCCTGGAGTTCGGAGATCGAGGCCGACGGCGGCATCCCGATCGTTGTCCACCTGCCCCGCCGCGACCACCTCCGGATTATCTCCCGGGACGAGATCCCGGCCTACTTCAGTCTCTTCGAGCAAATGCGGGAGGCCGGGATCCCGGTGGTCGATCCCGCCCCGGCGATGCGGGACGACCGGCGGGGGATATACCGGGTGTCCCATTACTCGGTCCGGGGCAGTCGGCTGGTGGCGGCGGCCCTGGCGGAAAGCATTGAGGATATCCTCCGGACCCGGGGAAAACGGGAAAAGTACCGCCGCCCGCCCCCGGTGGTTACCGGGGAAGACCTTCTGGAGCAAGCCCGGGTGTCCGGAGAAGTGGAGATCGCCGTCGGCGAGCCGGGGGACGAGTTGTATATCCGGGAAGGTTTTCACAACCGGGAACTCTATCAGGGCCGGTTCCCCTCCCGCTGGACCCGGGGCGAGGCCCGCCTCCGCCTCCCGCTGGCCCTGCCCCCGGGGACCCCGGCCACGTTGGAAGTCCGGCTGGCCGCCTGGGGCCCGCCGGGAAACTCCCTGAGAGCCGAGCTGGACGGATCGCTCCTCGAGGAGTCGGAGAGCGGCGACCGCTACCGGCGGTTTCGTATCCCCCCGATGGAGACGTCCCCCCGGCTGGCCGACCTGACGCTGTCGGGGCCGACCTGGAGTCCGGCCGAAGTCTCCGGCAGCCCCGACCCCCGCCGCCTGGGGGTGATGATCGACCTGATCCGGGTGGTCCCGGATCCCGGCCCCTGAGGGGGTTTACCCGGCACCGCCGGGAAACCTCGGCGGTTTTTACTGATTGAAGTTTTTCCCGATTGAGGATTGCCCCCCCCCGGGGGCTGGTGTATTATTTCACCCGGTCGGTTTTCAGTCATCAGCCCGCCCGGCCGATCGGCCGGCGGAGAATAAAGGAGATTATTGTGAGAAGATTTGTCCCGGTGTTGGTCTCGGTGGTGTTCGGCCTGTCTTTACTCGGTGAAGTCAATCTCTCCCGCGGCGAGTTTGGAGAGTTTCTCAAGGTATTTGAATTTATGCGGGGCCGTCCCGTGGACGCCGGGGGGATCACCTTCATCCCCGACGACCCCGGCCATTTCTACGAATCCTGGCGGAAGACCAGCAAGATCTGGCGGCGCCGGGTCAGCGACGGCGCGGTGGTCGAGGAGATCCCGGTGAACTGGCCCGCTCACCCGAGCACCGGGGTCCACGGGATGTCCTGGGACCCCTCCCGCCGGGTGTTCTGGATCAGCAACGCCTACCACAGCCCCACGATTACCACCCTGCCCCGGTCCGGCGGCTCGCCGTCCGGAGAGTTCAATCTCCGCAACTGCGCCGGCGTGGACTACTACGCCCCGGCGGATGAACTCTGGGTTATCGACGCCTTGCGGCACGATGTTTACCGATACAGCCCGCCGGGAACCCGGATCGACCGCTTCACGATGGACGATCCCTATCCCGACCCCCACCCGATCGGGATCGCCCGGGTCAAGGACCGGCTCTGGATCTCCAACTGGTACGAAACCGGGGAGAGGGGGGGAACGCCCAATTACGTCAGCGAGTATTTCCTCAACGGGACGCCGACCGGAAGGAGGATCGAGATCACCAACCGGACGGCCCACGGGGTGACCTTTACCGACCGGGCGGCCTTTCTCGACCTGGCCTTCGACGGCCAATACCTCTGGGCCCTGACCTGCAACCCCTGCAAGGTGGTCCAGGTCGATATCGGCTATAAAACCCCCACCCCGCCCCCGACCCCGACTCCGCTGGCCACCCCGACTCCGATCTATATGGTTTTCGACTCCGGCGACTACAGCGGCGACGGGACCTCGGACCTCGCCGTCTTCCGGCCCGCTTCCGGTCTCTGGGCGGTCCGGGGGGTGACCCGGGGCTTTTTCGGTCGAACCGGCGACATCCCGGCCCCCGGCGACTACCGCGGCGACGGGACCTCGGACCTCGCCGTCTTCCGGCCCGCTTCCGGCCTCTGGGCGGTCCGGGGCTTGACCCGGGTCACTTTCGGCCGGTCGGGCGACATCCCGGTCCCCGGCGACTACAGCGGCGACGGGACCTGCGATATCGGGGTGTTCCGCCCCGGCAACCAATTGTGGGCGATCCGGGGGCTGACCAGGGTTAACTTCGGCGCTCGGGGCGACCGCCCGGTTCCCGGGTATTATACCGGCTCCCGGTCCAAGGATATCGCGGTCTTCCACCCCGGGACCGCGTCCTGGGCGATCCGGGGACTTACCCGGATCCGTTTCGGCCGGCCGGGCGATGACCCGGTCCCCGGCGACTATGCCGGGGTGGGAAGGGACGAGATCGCCGTCTACCGCCCCGGGTCCCGGCTCTGGGCGGTCCGGGGTCTGACCAGGACCTATTTCGGCCCCGGGAGGAGCGGGCAACCCCAACCCGCCGACTACCGGGGGGATGGGATCAGCGAACCGGCGGACTTCAACGGCGCTTCCGCCCTCTGGCGTTTGCGCGGGTCCACCCGGATCTATTTCGGGCACCGGGGAGACATCCCGGTCGCCGGCCCGCCGCCCCGGCCCGGCCTCCGGAGGATGCCGGTTATCGACTCCGGGGATTATTCCGGTGACGGGACCTCCGAGATCGCCGTCTTCCGCGACCAAGCCGGTTTCTGGGCGATCCGGGGACTTACCCGGATCTACTTCGGGAGCAAGGGAGATATCCCGGTCTCCGGTGATTACCGCGGCGACGGGACCGCCGAGATCGCCGTCTACCGGCCCCGGTCGGGGTTGTGGTCAATCCGCGGCCTCAGCGCCTTTCACTTCGGCGGCGGGGCCGGGGATCTCCCGGTCCCCGGGGACTACAACGGCGACGGGACCTGCGATTGGGCGGTCTTCGATCACCGGACCGGGCGCTGGCGGGTCCGGATCGAGATCCCCTTTTCCTCCCGGGGCGACGCCCGGAAACTCTTCGGAGAGGGGGTTGAAGTTTCCGGACCCGGCGAAGAGGCCGCCTCTTCCGAAAGTAAAGCCGCGTCCACGGCGCCCTTTACCTACGAGTTCACATACGGGAAAGCCGGGGATCTCCCGGTCCCCGGTCATTACACCGGGGGGCCGAGGAAATTGGTCGCCGTCTTCCGTCCCGCCACCGCCCTCTGGGCGATCCGGGGGGTGAGCAAGTTCACCTTCGGCCGGCCGGGTGATATACCGGTCCCCGGTGATTTCACCGGCGACGGCACCGCTGAAGCGGCGATCTACCGGCCGTCGAACCGCCTCTGGGCGGTCCGGGGGGTGACCAAGTTTTTCTATGGCCGGGAAGGGGACCTCCCGGTCCCGGCCGGTTACGCCGGCGACGGGACATCAGCCCCGGCGGTTTTCCGGGCCCGGAGCGGGTACTGGGCCGCCCGGGGGGTGACCCGGGTTTATTTCGGAAGACCGGGAGACACCCCGGCAGTCGGGGGCGCGGCCGGTTCGCCGGCCCGCTGACCTATCGTTATGAGTTTACTTCGAGCCACGGGGACGGCGGCGGTATCTTTCCTGTTGGCCGCCGGTCCGCCGGCCCGGGCCGGGGAAGCCTGGCTGATCCGGGAGGTGCCCGCCGAGGGCGCAAATCCCCTGGCCCTGAGCCGCCGGGAAGACGGGGTCTGGCTGGAGGAAGACTTCCCCGCCGACCTCCGGTTCTCCGGCGCCTTCTCCCCCGTCCTCGGCATCGACCCCGCCGGGACGCTCTGGGCGGTCTGGGCCGGCCGGGTGCCCGGCCGCGACCCGGCCATCTATTTCAGCCGACGGACCGGCGGCCGGTGGACCGAACCCCGACCGGCAGCTCCGGATTCTTCCCGCTGGCAGCAGGACCCGGCCATCGCTTTTGACGACCGGGGAAACCCCCTGGTGGTCTGGTCCGGGCTGGAAGGTTCCAGCACCGAGATCTTCGCCGCCTTCTGGCGGGGCGACGGCTTCTCCCGCCCGGAGATGATCAGCAGCCCCGACGACTCCCCGGACAGCCTCCCCGCCGTCGGCTTCGACCGGCGGGGAAACCCCTACGTGATCTGGGAGGGCTGGGAGTCCGGCCGGGCCCGGATCTACCGCAGCCGGAGGATCGCCGGCCTCTGGTCGCCGGAGGAACCGGTATCCCCCTCCGGCCGGGATCAGACCGAACCCGCCCTGGAGCGCGGCCGGGCGACCTGGAGGGAAGGGGGGATCCGATTGGCCGAAGAGCCCGGAAAGGTTCCCCGGCCGGAACCGGAGAAGATCCCGGCCGGCCTTCCCCTGTCGCCCCCTCTCCCCCCGGACGGCAAAGCCTGGCTCCTCTTCTTGGCCCCGGGGGGGGAGTGGGAATACCGGCGGCTGGAGACGCGGGGATTCCCGGCGGCGGCGCCCAAATCCCCGGCCGGCCGGGCGCCGGCCGGGTTCACCGACTATTACATCGGCTACGGGGACAGCATCACCTACGGCCACATCAGCCCCGACGCCGGCCTTTATGACCGGGAGGGAAGATACTGGTACGGGAAGGTTCTGAGCGGGCTGCTGCCTTCGCTCCAGCCCCTCCGGAGTTTTTATTTTTTCAACCAGGGCTACCCCGGGGCCAAGACCAAAGACCTTCTGCTCGGACCCGGGCACGCCGATTGGCCGTGCCCGGGGATCGAGGCCGTGATCGACCAACACCCGGAGGCTTCGAAGATTCTGATTATGGGCGGGACCAACGATATCGGGCGGAGCCGAACCCCGACCACTCCGGAAGAAACTAAGTTTTACCTGGGGCTGATGATCGACCGGGCCCGGGCCCGGGGGCTGGAACCGATCCTGGGTACGATCATCCCCCGGGAGGACCGATTCGAGCAGTCCGCGGCACTCTCCACCGAGTATATCCCCGCGCTGGCCGCCGAGCAGAATGTCCGGCTGGCCGACCCCTTCTGGCAGTTCCTCCAGTACTTCCCCGGGGATTATTTCAACAGCCTTTACAGCGACGACCCGAAGATCCACCCCAGCTGGCCGGAGGGGGAGGAAGAACTGGCCCGGGCCTGGCTGGAGGTATTTTCCCCCCAATCCCCGCCGCTTGATTCCGGCGATTACGGCGGGACCGGGACCTCCGATATCGCCGTCTTCCGCCCCGCCACCGGTTTCTGGGCGGTCCGGGGTCTGACCCGGGTTCACTTCGGCCGAGAGGGCGACCTCCCGGCTTCGGCCGACTTCTCCGGCGACGGGACCACCGATATCGCCGTCTTCCGCCCCGCCACCGGTTTCTGGGCGGTCCGGGGGCTGACCCGGCTCCACTTCGGGAGGGCGGGGGACATCCCGGTGGCCGGGGACTACAGCGGTGACGGCACTGCCGAGCCCGCCGTCTTCCGCCCCGCCACCGGTTTCTGGGCGGTCCGGGGTCTGACCCGGGTTTACTTCGGGAGGGCGGGGGATATCCCGGTCCCGTTCTACGGTGACGGCCCCGCGAAGCAGATCGCCGTCTTCCGGCCCGCCGTCGGATACTGGGCGGTCCGGGGGGTGACCCGGGCCTATTTCGGCCGGCGAGGGGATTGTCCGGCCCCGGGAGGCTACCGGGGGCTGCCGGGCGAGACCGAACTGGGAATCTTCCGGGAAGCCTCCGGCTTCTGGGCAATACAAGGGGTGACCCGGTTTCACTTCGGTAAAGCGGGCGATCAACCGGCTTCGGGCAACTATGCCGGTCTCCTCCCCGCCGACCCGGCGGTTTTTCGAAGTTCCAGCGCCTTCTGGGCGGTCCGGGGGCGGACCCGGGTCTATTTCGGCCGACCCGGCGATTTCTCCGTTTCCGGTCCTTCGTGCAACCCTCCGGGTCCATAATTTCGGCTCAATCCGGATTTCCCAAAAGGATTGGTTCATTATGTGCCGCCCCCTGCGGGGGCTCTGCGATACTATTTTTTGCTCCATATCCACGGGCTGACGCCCGTGGCTAAGAATGTATCGCC
>PWXJ01000136.1 GCA_003561965.1 PVC group bacterium | reverse complement strand
TTAAGAACAGAATCCTGGATATCAGGATCTTCAACCGGCATATTTTCCGGGATGATTTCATCCGCCACGCCGGGATCACGATGGCCGGAACCCAGCTGGCCGGGGTGATCAACCTCCTTTTCCACCTTCTGATGGTCCGGCTCCTGGACGTGGAGAACTACGGCGTCCTCAACTCCCTGGTGGTCCTCACTCTCTTCTTCGGCCAGTTGACCGCCGCCATCCAGCCCGCTCTGGCCAAATTCTTCGCCGAGGAGATCGCCCGGGGGGAGTTGGCCGCCGCGGCGGCGACCGTGAAACGGGCCGGACGCGACCTGGGTCTCGCCTCCGGACTTCTCCTGGTCGTCTTTATCGCCGGAGCCGGGCCGCTGGCCAGGGCCCAGCGGATCGATGAAATCGGCCTCTTCTATCTCCTGGGGTTAGTGGTGGCGGCCCATCTCCTGGCCTGCCTCCCCCCGGCCTTTATCCAGGGAGCCCAGAAATTCACCCCGCTGGCTTTTCTCAATATATCTTATGCCCTGAGCAAACTGATCGTCGGGGTCGGCCTGGTCTGGTTCGGGGCCGGGGTGGCGGGGGCGCTCTCCGGATATTTCTTCGCGCCCCTGCTTCTCCTGCTGGCCGGTGGCTGGCTGGTCCGCGGTTATTTCCGACGACGCGATCTGCCGGAGGCGCTTCCCTCCCCGAAAATGGGTTCGATCTACCGCTATATCGTCCCGACTATGCTCGCCCTGCTCTCGTTCGCCGTCCTGACCAACATCGACGTCACCCTGGTCAAAGCCCTCTTCTCCCCGCTGGAGGCCGGCCACTACTCGGTGGCCCAGATGGTCGGAAAGATCATCCTCTTCCTCCCGGCGGCGGTGGCCCTGGTGGTCTTCCCCAAGGCCGCCTCGCTCAAGGCCCTCAACTCCTCCAGTATCCACCTCTTTCACCGGGGCCTGAAACTGGGCGCGCTGCTCTCGGGGACGGCGACCGCGGTCTGCTGGATTGCTCCGGAGACCGTCCTGGGAATTCTCACCGGGAGGACCGAGCCTGAAATCGTTACCCTGGTCGGACCCTTCGCCCTGGCGATGAGTTTCTATTCCCTGCTCTGGCTGGAGGTATTCTACAACCTCTCCATCGGCTCCACCCGGTTCATCAAATTCCTTCTCGTTGCGGCCGCGGGACAGGTCACGGCGATCTATCTCTATCACCCCACTCTCCGGGCGGTCCTCCTCCTGCTCAACATCTTCGGCTGCCTCTCCTTCCTGGGGACCTTCCTCCTCACCCCCGGGTCGCTCCGGCCGCCCCGCTCCTCCCTTCGCGACGGGGAGACGGCAGGGTTTGATGTGAAACCGGAATCCGCGCAATGAACAATATCGACGTTTCGATAATCGTCACCACCCGGAACGAGGAACGGCACATCGCCGCCTGCCTGGAATCGGTCCGCCGCCAGGACTTCCCGGCGGAGAAGATGGAGACGATCGTGGTCGACAACGCCTCGACCGACCGAACGAAAGAGATCGCCCGGGAATACACGCCTTTGGTCTTCGACCACGGCCCCGAACGCTCGGCCCAGCGCAACTTCGGGATCTCCCGGGCCCGGGGGAGATACATCCTCTACCTTGACGCCGATATGTCCCTGAGTGAGGAGTTGCTCAAGGAGTGCCTGGAGAAGTGCGAACGGGAGAATCTGGCCGGCCTGTACATCCCGGAGCGGGTGGTGGGGGAGGGGTTCTGGATCAAGGTCCGGGACTTCGAGCGGGGATTCTACGACGGGACCTGCATCGACGCGGTCCGGTTCGTCCTCCGGAAAACCGCCCTGGAGATCGGAGGCTTCGACGAGAACCTCAACGGCCCCGAAGACTGGGACTTCGACCGCCGCCTGAGAGCCGCCGGAAAGGTGAAGATCGCCCGGGCGAAGATCTTCCACGACGAGGGCCGCTTCAACCTCCGGCGATACCTGAAGAAAAAAAGCTACTACAGCCGGGACTTCGCCGCCTATATCGCCAAGTGGGGCAGAGAGGATGCCGAGATAAAAAAACAATTCGGCGTTTACTACCGTTATCTCGGGGTCTTTCTGGAGAACGGAAAGTGGAAACGCCTGGCCTCCCATCCGCTCCTCGCCGGGGGGATGTTTTTTCTCCGCCTAATGATCGGAGCGGTCTATCTCGGTTCCGGAACCGTCTTCCGAAAATGACGGGGAGTTATGACTAACTACAGAGGAAAACTGAAAGCCAGGATCCAACGCGACGACTTTCTCCGGCACACCGGGGTGATGGTCCTGGGCACCGGCCTGGTCAACATTTTCAACCTGGCCTACCAGCTCGGCCTGGTCCGGATGCTTTCGGTTGTCGAGTACGGCACACTCAACGCCCTGGTCTCCCTGGTTATGGTGGCTTCCCAATTCACCGTCCCGTTCCGGCCGGTCCTGGCCCGTTCGTTCGCCACCTATCTGGCCTTAAACAAAACCGGCCCGGTCCGGAAATTGCTGAAACTGGCCGCCCGGGATCTGGGCCTGATCGCCGTCGGAATCATTCTGACCGTAACCATTTTCTCCGGTCCCCTGGCATCCTGGCAACAGATTCATCAGACCCACTACATCATCCTGACCGGTCTGGTAATCGCGGCGGGTACGGTTGCGGTAGTGCCCTGGGCCTATTTATGGGGATCTCAGCGCTTTGTCGGTCTGGCGACTATGGGGGTTTTACCGGCATTTTGTAAGCTAGTACTGGGATTGCTGTTGGTCGGGGTCGGATTTGGGGTTAGCGGCGCTCTGGGGGGCTACGTTATCCTTCCTATCACTATGATTTGTATCGGCTATTATGCCACCCTGAAAAGGGTTGACAAAAATCCCCTCGCCGCAGAAGAGAAGGCCTTACCCATTACTATGGGGGATATTTATCGAGGCTATATCCCCACTGGTATAGCTTTATTTTCGTTTGCCGTCCTGACGAACTTCGATGTCATTCTGGTCAAGCATTTATTCCCACCCCAGGAGGCCGGCTTTTATTCTGTCGCCCAGATGGTAGGGAAAATCATCCTTTTTTTGCCCGGGGCCTTGTCAGTAGTTGTCTTCCCCAAGGCGGCCGCCTTTCGCGCCGGAAATATTTCCAGTT
>PWXJ01000214.1 GCA_003561965.1 PVC group bacterium | reverse complement strand
CGTCTCCTCGGAGGCGTCGCCGGCCGGGGGGGGTGCCGCCGCGCTGTCGGCCTCGTCGATCGGCTTGTCGGGCGGCTCCAGCCCCGAGTTGGGCCCGAAGGGCTTCTCGTCCTTGAAGGATCCCTGATCCGGTTTCTCTTCAGTCATTGTCTTCTCCTTTTCCCGTTGAAAAAGCCGATGAACTGTTTGCTTCCCCGCGGCGGGGAGGTAAAGGATACGGAAAGCAGAAAACCCGATAGGGACATCATAGGAACAAACCCGGAATCTGACAATAAAAATCCCGGCAAAAATCCCCGGAAAAGCTCATTTTTTTCTGGCATCCGGAAACTAATTACAATAAACTTATATATCATAAGCCTTTTATCCGCCGGCACCGGAACGCTGAGAGAAGATTCCGAGCCTCCGACACCTTCCCACCCCGGCGCGCACCGGTAGCACAGGCGGCTCGCCTGTGCAAGGCCAGGTCTGGAAAATCGCCGGTAGCACAGGCGGCTCGCCTGTGCAGGGTTAGGGTGGCCTGGTTTGCTGCACAGGCCGGCGGCCTGTGCCACCACATGTGCAAGGCAAGGTCCGTTGGTAGCACAGGCGGCTCGCCTGTGCCACCGCCTGTAGCAAGGCCAGGTCTGGAAAATCGCCGGTAGCACAGGCGGCTCGCCTGTGCGCCTGTGCAAAGTAAAAAAAGGAGGTTCGGTGTGAGAAAATCATTCTCTGCCGTGCTGGTCATCCTTACCGCCCTGGCCGTCTTCTCGGCCCCGGCGGCCGACTTCACCGGGAACGGGCGGGACGACATCGCCATATTCCGCCCCTCAGCCGGTCTCTGGGCGGTCCGGGGGTTCACCCGGGCCTACTTCGGGACCGCCGGCGACATCCCCACCCCGGGGAGATGGACGCGGTCCGATCGGGACCAGATCGCCATCTTCCGACCCTCGACCGGTCTCTGGGCTGTGCGGGCGATAACCAGGAACTACTTCGGGTCCGCCGGCGACATCCCGCTCGGTTTCGGCGGCGGCGGGGACAGTTTGTGGCGCCAGGCCACCCCCACCATTGTTGCCGTTGACTCGACTGCCCATCGCGTCAGCATCGGCTCGCACGTCGATACCGGCGCCAAGCTTCTGGTGGCTTACTCCAGCAGTACCTTAAATCCCCAACTGCGTCTCCACGAGACATCGACCGGTTATTCCCGGCTCAACCTGAGCAACACCGCTACCGGCAACTTCTTCGCCATCGCCGCTCGTCCCGCTGCCAACAGCAACGACGCCCTGCTGAACTTCTACTATCACGGTATGGGGGACATTATGACCATCAGGGCGAGCCGCCGGGTCGGGATCGGGACCACCGACCCGGCCAACCGTCTGGATGTGCGGACGGATCACGCCGGCGACTACGCCCTCCGCCTCTGGAATACTGGCAACAACGCCAACCGCTACGGGCTGCGGATCCGCTGCGGCAGCAATACCGGCGCCGGGACCAATTACCTGATCCACTTCAACAACGGCAACAATAACGAAGTCGGCAAGATCACCTTCTCCGGAGCGGTGACCAGCTATACAACCACCTCAGACGAGCGCCTGAAGGAGAATATCGCGGATGCGGATAGCGTTTCTGAGTTCATCGACGCTATCCTGGTTCGGCAGTTCGACTGGAAGGACTCCGGCGCCCACCAGCGCTACGGGTTCGTCGCCCAGGAGCTGGTGGAAGTCGCCCCGGAGGCCGTGGTTCAGGGGGCGACCGAGGAAGACGTCTGGAGCGTGGACAACTCCAAGCTGGTCCCGATGCTGGTCAAGGAGATCCAGGAACTCCGGGAGCGGGTCCGGCAGCTGGAAAATCGCCGGTAGCACAGGCGGCTCGCCTGTGCAAGGAAAGGGTGGCCCGGTTTGCTGCACAGGCCAGCGGCCTGTGCCACCGCCTGTCCCAAGAAATCGCCTGTAGCACAGGCGGCCCGCCTGTGCCAGGAAAGGGGGGGGGCCTGGTTTGCTGCACAGGCCGGCGGCCTGTGCCACCGCCTGTCCAAAGCAAGGTTCATTGGTGGCACAGGCGGCTCGCCTGTGCAAGGCCAGGGCGGCTAGGCTTGCTGCACTGCACAGGCCGGCGGCCTGTGCCACCGCCTGTCGCAAGGCCAGGGCGGCTAGGTTTGCTACACTGCACAGGCCGGCGGCCTGTGCCACTGCCTGTGCCACCGCCTGTGCCACCGACTTCCGGTCAGAAATACCAGCCCAGTCCGAGGCGGGCCTGGAAGTGGTCGAGTTTCCAGTCTTCCTTCCAGTCGTCGAAGAGACCCACCTCCAGTTCCGGCCTGAGCCAGTTGTAGCGCAGTTCCGGCCGCAGAACCAGGTTGTCGGTCAGGCCGATCTCGCCGCCGAGGCAGGCGTAGTAGATCATACAATCTTTCAGATCCAACCACCCCCCGTCACCCGAGGCGTCGTTGAAGCTGCGGCCGATCCCGCCCCCGACGTAGAGGAAGGCGAAGTCGAAGGACTGGCCCAACCGCACGCCGACGGTGAGGGGAAGCAGTTCGATGTCGCCGCTGTTCCCCCCGGAGATGTCGGAACTCTTGAGATCGGCCTTGAGGTAGTCGATCCCGAGGTCGATTTTGAGGTAGTCCGCAAGGCTCAGGACGATAGTCCCGCCGAGGCCGAAGCTGTCCTTGGGCTCGATGCTGTCAGAGTTCAGGTCGCCGTTGAAGCTGAAGGCGTAGAGCCCGTGGGCTTCGAGCCCGACCGTCTGTGAGAAGGCCGTTCCGCTGAGGAGGCCGGCCAGCCCCAGTACCAGGATCCAGACAAACAGTTTCTTCATCTCTCCTCTCCTTGCCCGTCTCGCGGGACTTGCCTTCGAGAGGCTGGTTGTCCCCTGGTTCCGGCGCGCGCCGGTCAGGAGGTTGGATGTTGATATCGTTCTCGACGCGGGGAACTTTACCGGCCGGCCAAGGTTTTTCCGGATTCGGGGTCGAAGAAGTGGACCTTTTCGGTGTCGATCACCAGAGGGATCTTCTCCCCGACCTTGACGTAACGGACGGCCACCACCTTGGCCACCAGGCGGCTGTCGCCGGCGGTGAAGTAAACGTACATCTCCGACCCCAGCGGCTCGACCTCTTCGGTCAGG
>PWXJ01000089.1 GCA_003561965.1 PVC group bacterium | reverse complement strand
GGAATGTCAAATTCTCCGTACGGTCAAGGAGGCGGGAAAAAGTTCTCTTTACAATTTACCCCGATATGGGCTAAATTGTCTTTTCCTTGAATCGGAGGTAGTGGCCCGGGGGGATTACGCTTGCCCGCGGCCGCGATTTTTCCTATAATACCTGGGGTAACGGGGAGGCTTCCGGCGATGTCTAAATCAGCTATCAGATCAATCACTTCCACCTTCATCCTTTTCCTTTCCGGGGTTATCCTGGCGGCCCCGACGGTTCGAGCCGAGACCGCCGAACGAGCCGACCGGACCGGCCTGGAGAGCGTCTGGAAAAGATCGGGCCGGACCACCCGGGTGATCGACTACCCCTACAGCCCCCAGCCGGGTATCTACGGGGGGAAGACGGTCCGGGAGTGGGGAAACCGGGGGTATATCTTCGTCAACCCCCGGGCCGAGGAGTTCACCCGCCGGCGGCCCCGGCGGCCGGTCGACCCGGCGGTCATCCCGGTCGAACCGGAAGACTGCCGGGAGATCCGGGAGGAACTCATTGAAGAGGTCGCCCGCTCGGAGAGGCTCCGCCAGGAACGGGACCGGCTGGACGAGGAGGCCCGGGAACTGCGGTCGACCGCCGAGGACCGGGCCCTGAAGATCGAGGCCCTGGAGTTCCAGGTCGAGGAACTGGAACGGACCGTGGCCGTCCCCGATCTCCCCTGGATCGACCCCCTCGACCCGGACCGGGTCCCGGTCCCCGGGGTGCCGGAAATTCCCTACGAGACCGCGACCTATATGGTCCGGGAAGGCGACAACCTCTGGAATATCGCCGGCCGGCCGGAGATCTACAACGACCCCTACCGCTGGCTGCTGCTCTATCACGCCAACCGGGACCAGATCTTTCTCCCCGACCTGATCTACCCCGGGATGGTGCTGCTGGTGCCCCGTTACCCGGAACTGGAAGAGCTGCCGGCCCGCCCCCGGGAAGAACCCCCGGAGCCGGAAGCGACCGAGGAAACGGAAGTTACTTTCGACCACGAGGAAGAGTAAATGGCACGGACCAGATTTTTCCGCCGGGTCTTCCGGGCGGCGATCGCCGCGGCGCTCGTCTCCTGCCTCCCGGTCCCGGCCTCGGTAGCCCAGACCGGCCCCTTCGGCGGGGAGTTCGCCGTCAGCCTGGAAAACTCGATCCAGACCAAGCTCGACAACCTGATCGGCCCCCGGCGGTCGATCGTCAGCGTGGAAGTCACCGTCGCCGACGACCGGGCCCGCCGGGATGAGGAAGCATCCCGGGTGCTGGAAAGGATGCCGGGGGTCCGGGTCCAGCCGCCCCAGCGGCGGGTGGCGACGGGAACCAGCGCGATCTCCAGCATCCACATAACCATCGAGGCCGACGAGACCCTCCCGGAAACCGATCTCGGGACCGACGAGGAACCGGGACGGATCGAGGAAGCCGTCTCCCGCTGGGCCCGGCTCAACCGGGCCCGGGGCGACACCCTCCGGATCATCCCCCGCCCCGCGGACTACTTCGCCCCGCCGGTCGACGATATGCAGAGCTACATCCTCTACTCCCTCCTGGCCCTGATCCTCCTGGTGATCCTGATCGCCGCGATCTACTTCCCGATGCGGAAGGTCAAGGGCGGAGCCGGCGGCGGCGGGGAGGGGGGATTGGCGATCGGCGGGGGGATGAAACTCTCCGATGAAGAGCGCAAGCAGCGGCGGGCGGAACTGGAGGAACTGAAGAAGGCCCTCTCCGGGATCTCCAGCGACACCCGGGAAGCCACCCTCTCCGGGATCAAGGAACTGATGGAACTCCAGGTCGGGGGAGGCGGGGGCGGGCGGGCCGAGGCCGGGATCCTGGAGGAGATCCGGGATCTGCTCTCCAGCCCGACCCAGGAGTCGGACGCCCTGCTGACCGAGATGCGGGACACCCTCTCCGACCTCCTCGACGAGCAACGGAGACGGGGAGGGGGAGGGGGAGCCCCCGGCGCCCCGGCGGCGGCGCCCGGAGCGGCCCCGGCGGCGGCCGCGGCGGCGGCCCCGGCGGCGGGAGAAGGCGGATTCGGCGGGGGCGGGGGGCAGGTGATCCAGGTCCTGGGCAACCTCGAGGAGCTGATGACCCAGCAGCTGGAGCGGGCCCCGAGTATGGTCGAGCAGCCCTTCAAGTACATCAAGTCCACCGACCCGGAAGACATCATCCTCCTGATCCAGGACGAGGAACCGAAGCTGGCGGCGGCGGTCCTCTCCCAGCTCGACGCCCAGACCTCGGCCTCGGTCTTCGAGGCCCTCGACGAGGAGAAGCAGTTCGAGATGGCCCGGGCGATGACCCAGCTGACCGAGGAAGAGGATATGGCCGACGAGATCAAGGACTTCCTGGAGAGGAAGCTGAAGATCGTCCGCCTCCGGAAGGACTACCAGCCGGTGACCGGGGTCCGGGTCCTGGCCGATATGCTCTCCTCCAGCCGCTACGCGATGGCCAAGGTCCTGCTGGAGAAGATGGAGGGGAAGAACCCGAAGATGGCAGCCGATGTCAGAAAACGAATGTTCCTCTTCGAGGATATCAAGACCCTGGACGACAAGGACGTGGAGACCGTGATCCACAACCTGACCATCGAGGCCCTGGCCTCCGCCCTGGTCGACGCCCCCGAAGAGGTCAAGTCGAAGTTTCTCCAGAATATGACCGAGAAGGGCCGGGCCCGGCTGGAAGAGGATATGGCCACGGTCAAGAAGGTCCAGATCGAGGAAGAGGGGAAGGAGCTGCCCTTCAACGAGGCGATGCTGTCCGTCGACCAGTCGATCATCGATGAGATCTTCCGGTCGGTCGAACGGACCACCCTGAAGATGGCCCTGCGGGGCTCCTCGGACGAGGTCCAGCAGAAGTTCTTCAGCGGCCTGACCGAACGGGCGGCGGCGATGCTCAAGGAGGACCTGGCGGTGATGGGCGGGATCCCCCACGCCCGGGCGGTCGAAGCCCAGGACGAAATTATGGAGATTCTCCGCCAGCTGAACAGCAAGACCCTCAACGCCCAGCACGAGGTCATCGCCGTTATCCGCAAGCTCTCCCACGACGGCCAGATCACCGTCCCCCACTTCCAGGACGAGGCCGGGGAGAAGGCCGGGGAAGAATGATCAAGCTAACCAGGCTCAACGGACAGCAGCTGGTAATCAACGCCGAGATGATCGAACGGATCGAGGCCAAGCCGGACACGATCATCTCCCTGACCACCGGGGAGCAGTACATCGTCCGGGACCCGGTCGACGAGATCATCGCCAAGGTCACTCACTACAAGAAGGCTATCAGCAGCCCCCAACGGCAACCAAGCACAGGGTAAAGCACTATGCGCCTCAGCACCATCATCGGATTCTTCGCGGGAGTAGGGGTCGTCTTCCTCTCGATATTTCTCCGCGGCCCCGAGATGCTCCCCTACTTCGTCAACGCCCCCTCGATCGTCATCGTCTTCGGGGGGACGGCGGCGGCGATTATGATCAACTTCAGCTTCTACCAGATCATCAGCGGGCTCAAGGCCTTCCGTTACACCCTGGTCGGGTCGATAATGGACCCGGAAGCGGTGATCAACCTGATCGTGGAGATGGCGGTCAAGGCCCGGAAGGAAGGCTTTATGTCGATCCGCGAACTCTCGACCAAGGGCCGCTACCCGCTGCTCGACATCGGGGTCGACCTGGTGGCCGACGGGACCGACCCGGGGATCACCCGGGGGATTATGGAGACGGTCTCCGACTACCTGCAGATGAAGATCGGCGCCGACGAGCGGCTCTGGCGGGACGTCGGGGTTTACGCCCCGCTCTACGGGATGGTCGGGACCCTGATCGGGCTGATTATGCTCCTGCGGACCCTGACCGACCCCCAGACCATCGCCCCGAATATGTCGATCGCCCTGATGACCACCTTCTACGGGATTCTCCTGGCCGGCCTGGTCTGTATGCCGGTGGCGGGGAAGATCCGGGTCTACAACACCAATATGGCCCTGGCCCGGGAGATCATCATCGAAGGGATCGCCTCGATCCAGGCCGGCGACAACTCCCAGATCGTCCGGGAAAAACTCCGGGCCTACCTGGCCGGCCGGCAGTAAAGCCGGGGACCGGCCGCCGGAGAGATCAGTTTCTCCGGAAGGAGTTCAGAGATGGCCGACGACACCGAACTCACTCCCCAGGTCGAACACGAGCGGATTCCGGCCGAGACCGGCAGCGGAGGCGCCGAGGGCGACTGGCCGCCGGACTGGATGACCACCTACTCGGATATGGTCACCATCCTGATGACCTTCTTCGTCCTCTGGTACGCCCTGACCGTGGCCGGGATCGACACGGAACTGCTGCGGATGCGCCAGCTCGACGACGAGGACATCGTCCGGGGGACGGCCGAAGAAACGGTAATAGATATGGTCACCGAGCAGGAGTACCGGATCCTGACCCAGTTCCAGCTCCTCCCCCGCCGGGAGCAGGAGACCGTCCTGTCGGAGATGGCCAACCTCCGGATGAAGGCCGAGGAGGTGATGGAGTTCATCCGGATGGGCCGGATGGAGGGCGACGTCGAGCTCAAGGTGACCGCGGAGGATATCGTGATCATCCCCACCGCCCCCCTGGTCTTCCCGGAGGGCCGGGCGGAGATCCGGACGGCCTTTCACCCGGTCCTGGACAAGATCGCCTGGCTGGTCGAGGAGACCGGGGCCTCGGTCCGGATCGAGGGGCACACCGATTCGACCCCGATCCACCCCCGGCACCTCCAGCGGTTCCCCAGCAACTGGGAACTCTCCGCCGCCCGGGCGATCGCCGCCGCCAATTATTTCATCGACCGCGCCGGGATATCCCCGGAGAGGATCTCCGCCGCCGCCTACGGCCCTTCCCGGCCCAAGTACCCCGACGACGACCCCGAGTTGAGGGGCCGGAACCGCCGGGTCGAGTTCCATATCTATCTCGGCTCGGAGACCGTCACCGAAGGTTGAGCATACTATGGCCCAGCGAAAGCCCAGAATGCTGATGGAGAGCGAAGGCGGCCGGGAGTGGCCCCCGGACTGGATGACCACCTATTCGGATATGGCCACCCTGATGATGACCTTCTTCATCATCCTCTCCACGATGCTGGCCCTGAACATCCCGGTGACCTGGATCGCCGGGGACCGGCTGATCCAGATCACCGAGCGGGAGCGGCGGTTGGAGGACGCGGTCGACGTCGACCTGACCGCCGAAGAGCGGCAACTGCTGGAGAGGATCTGGGACCTGCGGGAAGAGCAGATGCGGGAGCTGGCCCGGATCGAGCAGATGCGCGAGATGGCCCGGGAGGTCCAGCAGTACATCATCGACGCCAACCTCAGCCGCTTCGTCCGGGTCGACGTCAGCAAGTGGAGACTGCGGATCGTCCCCCTGGCCCCCTTCCTCTTCCGTCCCGCCTCCGCCGACCTCCGGCCGGAAGCCAGGGAGTTTCTCGACCTGCTGGCCGAAGCCCTGCTCCGGGTCCCGGGGGCCGAGGCCCGGATCGGCGGCCATACCGACAACATCCCGATCAACACCCCCCGCTACCCTTCCAACTGGGAACTGAGCACCGCCCGGGCGACCTCGGTGATGCGTTACCTGATCGACGAGCACGGGCTGGAGCCCGAAGCCCTGAGCGCGATCGGCTACGGCGAGCACCGGCCGGCGGCTTCCAACGAAACCCCCGGGGGGAGGGCGATGAACCGCCGGGTGGAGATCGAGATCATTCAGCGCCCGGGGCCCGGGACGGACTCGCTGGCCGAGTTATCCGACGGCTGATCCGGCAAGCCGGGGGCGGCTTCTTCCCGTGACTGGGCGATCTCTTCCTGCTGCCGGTGGACGGTGATCGCCCGGCGGATCCCCCGGCCCAGGGCCAGGCCGAGGAGAACCCCGGCTACCGCGGCCAGGAGCAGGATCGCGGCGATCCGGCCCCGGGAGATCCGCGGCGGGTTATCCAACTTTCCCCCGACGATCCGGGTCTTGACCCGGACCTTGCGTTTCTCCGGTTTGTTCTCCGCGAAATTGGAATCGGTCGTCACTGTTCTTCTCCGTTGGCCGGCGGCCGGCGGGGCCGCCGGTAGATTTCCTGGTAGGCCGCGATCATCTTCTCCATCCCGTAACCGGCGAGGACCGTTTCCGCCGCCGCCTCCCCCAGGGCCCGGGCCGGTTCCCCCCCCTCGAGAACTTTTCCGATCGCCGCGGCCAGTCTTCCGGCGTCCCGGGGAGGGACCAGGATGCCGTTTTCGCCGTCGGAGATCAGGTCCGGGCACCCCCCGACCGCGGTCGCCACCACCGGGCGCTTCAGGGCCATCGCCTCCAGCAGGGAGATCGGGAGCCCCTCCCGGGTCGAGCTGAGGACGAAGAGGTCGGACCGGCCGATGATCTCCACCGCGTCGGGCCGGGAACCGAGGAGGATCACCCGTCCGGACAGCCCCCGGTCCCGGATCATCCCCTCCAGTTCCCCGCGCAGTTCCCCCTCGCCGAGAAGGAGAAAAAAGACGTCGTCCCGGTCCCGGACCAGCAGTTCCGCGGCTTCGACCAGGTAACGGTGCCCCTTCTTCGGGGTCAGGGCGGCCGCGGTCACCACCAGCTTCGCCTCCCCGGGGAGCCCCAGTTCAGTCAGAATGGCTTCGGGGTCGGCCGCCGGGCGGAGCCGGCCGGTGTTCAGGCCGTTGGGGATCACCCGGACTTTTTCCGGGTCGATCCGGCAGCGGGTAATCAGGGACTGCCGGACCGGCCCGGAGACGGCGACAAAGCTGTCGGTCCGGAAGGAGAGGAGGTAATCCAGGCCCCGGCGGAGGGGGTTCTTCCACTCCGACATATTGTGCTCGGTCCGCAGCAGCCGGACCCGGGGGAAGCGGAGGCCCGCCGCCCATCCCCAGAGGTGGCTGGAGAAGAGGTGGGTCTGGATCACGTCCACCCGGCGGTCCCGGACGATCCCGAGCAGCCGGCGGAAGGCTTTCCGGTCGAGAAAAGAATCTCTTCCCAGGATAAAGACCGGGCCCCCGATCTCTTCCAGCATCCGGGCCACACCCCCGCCCCGGGTCAGGGCGCAGACCAGGAAATCGAACTCCTCCCGGTCCCCCCGCTGGACCAGGTCGTAGATTACCATCTCCGCCCCTTCCCGGGGGAGACTGTCGATCAGGTGGAGGACGGTTGTTCTGGATCGCTCGATCATCGGAACCGGGGAAGGGGGTGAGGGCTAATCAGTAATCAGTGATCAGAGTTCAGTACAATCGCTTCCGGGTTATATTTCACAACCGCTTTCCGGCCAGGGACTGCCAGAGGCGGTGGGGGAGGTCGAACCCTCCCCGGAGTTTCAGGATAAAATCCTCCGGATCGTCGTCCCCCGAGATCTCGGTCCGCCGGAGGAGAAACAAGTCCGCCCCGGCCCGGTTGATCCCCGGCCGGACGGTCACCGCCCCCCGGTAGCCGGCCGAGCGGACCAGCCCGGCCAGGGAACGGTCAGCTTTTCCCCGGGGGTAGGCGAACCACTCCGGGGACGAACCCAGCCGCCGGGCAATCGCCTCCCGGCTGGCCGAGATATCCCGCTCCGCTTCCTCCCGCTCCAGACCGGTCAGCTCCCGGTGGGAGAGGGAATGGGAACCGATCGTGATCCCCTCCCCGCTCATCCCGGCCAGCATCTCCCAGGTCAGGGGGCGGGAGAGCTCCCCCCGGCCCCGGTAACGGGCGAGTTCCACCCGGCCGTCGATGAAATCGGGGACGACAAAGACCGCCGCCGGCAGCCGGCGGGTTCGGAGGATGGGGAAGACGTTATCATAAAAATCCCGGTAGCCGTCGTCAAAAGTCAGGACCACGGCCCCCTCCTCTCTCTCCGACCCGGGGGCGAAGGCCGCGGAGAGGCTCTTCACCGGGCGGCCGCTCTCCCGGAGGAGATCCATCTGCCGGGCGAACCGTTCCGGGGGGACGGCCAGCCGGTCCCCGGGGATTTCGGCCACCCGGTGGTACATCAGGATCCGGATCCCCTTGGGGCGATCCGGACCGAGCGCGGCCGCCAGGCGGGGAACGACCCTCCGGAACCGGCGGCGGAACTGGTTATCCGGCGATTTCATAATACAGATCCCGGTACCTGAGGCACATTGTTTCCCGGCTGAACGCTTCTTCCACCCGGCGCCGCCCCGCCCGGCCGATCCGGCGGCGGAGAGAGGGATCTCCGGCCAGAACGGCGAGCCTTTCCCCGAGGATCCGGGGATCCCCGGGAGGGACCAGGAAGCCGTCCTCCCCGTCGGCGATCACCTCCGGGTTGGCCCCGACGGCGGCGGCCACCGCCGGAACGCTTTCGGCCATCGCCTCGAGCAGGGAGTTGGAGAAGCCTTCCGCCAGCGAGGGGAGGGCAAAGATATCCAGGCCCCGGAGGAATTCCCCCGGATCGGCCGCCTCGCCCCGGAAGCGGACCCGCCCGGCCAGCCCCTCCCTCCGGACGAACCCTTCCAGTTCATCGCGGCAGGCGGGATCGAGCGTCCTCCCGGCCACCCGGAGCTCCCAGTCGAATTTCCCGGTCAGGGACGCCGCCGCCTGGAGCAGGTGGCGGTAGCCCTTGACCGGCCGGATATTCCCGAGGGCGCCGATGACGATCTTCCCCCCGGCGGCGGGGGCCCGATCCCGGCCCGGCTCTCCGGCCGGGATCGGGACTCCGTTATGGATCAGGGCGATCTTGTTCTCCCCCACCCCCTCCCGCCGTCGGAGATAATCGACCACCGCCCGGGAATTGGCGGTGATCTTCCGGGTGATCGGGTTGACCGCCCGGTGGGCCAGGATATGCCGGCCGGACTTCCAGAACCCGGTGTCGCGCCGGCTGGTGATCACCGGCGTCCCGGTCAGCAGCCCGGCCGGGGGGGCGACGATATTGGCGGCGAAGAGGTAGGAATGGACCAGGTCGACCCGGCGGCGGCGGATCAGCCCGGCCAGGCCGGCCGCCGCCCGGAGAAACCGGGTTCCCATAATATTCCTCAACCCCGGCGACTCCACCGGCACCCCCAGCTCCTCCAGTTCTTCGGCCAGCGGGCCTCTCTCCAGGAGGCAGCAGAGGACCGGCTCGACCTCCCGGGGGTCGAACCCGGTCAGCAGCTGGCGCAGGTGGCGCTGGGCGCCGGCCCGGACCATCTTGTCGATCACGTAGAGGACTCTCACCGGCCGGCCCTTCATCCCTCCCGGTCCGGGGCGGGCTTCACCACTCCCCCTCTCTCCAGGTACCGCCGCCCGCAACGACGGCAGAGAGCGGACCGGCCGGAAAAATCCAGCCGTTCGCCGCAGGCGCAGATCCACCCCCGGAGGGAGGCCGGGTTGCCGTAGACCAGACCGTAGTCGGGGACGTCCCTGGTCACCACCGCCCCGGCCCCGACCAGGGCCGAACGGCCGACGGTCCGGCCGCAGATGATGGTGGCGTTGGCCCCGATGCTGGCCGAGCGGCGGACCAGGGTCTTCAGGTAATGTTCGCTCCCCCGCTGGGGGAACTCGCTGCGGGGGTCGAGGATGTTGGTGAAGACCATCGAGGGACCGCAGAAGACGTAGTCCTCGAGCTCCACCCCCTCGTAAACCGAGACGTTGTTCTGGATCTTCACGTAGTCCCCGATCCGGACGTTGGAGGCGATGTTGACGTTCTGGCCGATCGAACAGCCCCGCCCGATCCGGGCCCCGGGCTGGATGTGGCTGAAGTGCCAGATTTTCGTCCCCGCCCCGATCACCGCCCCGGGGTCGACGTAGCTCGACTCGTGGACGAAATAGCCGCTTTCGTTTTGGTTTTTCATATCACGCCTCGCTGACTTTATAACCGCGGATCTGGCCGATTGCCGTTGTCTTGATCAGCATAATCCGTTCAATCCGCGGTTAGCTTTTCTCCGCGGTTGTTTTCAGTTCGACCGTCCGGCCGCCTTCCTCGAGGGAGCGCTGGGCCCCTTCGAGGACCGAGACCACCGCCAGGCCGTTGCGGCCGTCGGTCAGCGGAGTCTTCCTCTCCCGGACGCAGTCGAGGAAGTGGCCGGTCTCGGCCCGGAGCGGTTCCCCGGCCCGGACCCAGGGGATCTGGACGTCTCCGTAGCGGAGGTTGAGGTACTCCCCGTAGGTATCGTAGGCCAGGTTCTCCGGGACCCCCTTGTCGTAGATCCGGACCGGCTCGGAACTGTCCATATCGTCGAAGACCAGCATCTTTTTCGACCCGACGATGGTCACCTTCCGGACCTTGTGGGGGTCGAGCCAGCTGACGTGGAGGTGGGCGATCACCCCGCCGGAGAAGGTAATGGTGATGAAGGCGACGTCGGCCACCTCGGGCTGGATGTAGGAACCGCCCCGGGCGGAGACCGCCTCCGCCTCCCGGCCGATCAGGTAGAGGGCGACCGAGATGTCGTGGGGGGCGAAGGTCCAGAGGGCGTTCTCCGAGCGGCGGATCTTCCCCAGGTTGAGCCGCTGGCTGTAGAGGTAGTAGAGGTCGCCGACCGTCCCCGCCTCGACCTCCTCTTTCAGCTTCCCCACCGCCGGGTGGTAGAGCAGGAGATGGCCGACCATCAGGATCAGCTTCCGCTTTTCGGCCAGCCGGCAGAGCTGGAGGCAGTCGGCGGAGTTCAGGGCCATCGGCTTCTCGACGAAGACGTCCTTGCCCGCCTCCAGGCAGTCCCGGGCGATGGCGAAGTGGCCGGCCCCCGGGGTGGCCACCACCACCGCCCGGACCTCCTCCCGGTCAAGGATCTCGGAGTAATCTCCGGTCAGGATCAGCTCCGGGTACTTCCCCCCGGCCGCCGCCCTCCGTTCCTCCACCCGATCGGCGGCGATCAGCACATTCGCCCCCGGCTGTTCCTGGAAGTTGCGCAGCAGGTTCTTCCCCCACCCCCCGACCCCGATGATTCCCAGGTTGATCATTCTTCTCTCCTTTTTTCGACAAGATTTACGGGATTTGTTTTAGACAGGATAACCCGCCTTCGTTAAAACTACGGCGGGCAAGCAGGATCTACAAGATATTATTCTTGTTGTCTTGACGGCGGTGCGGTGAAGAGCGCGGCGATCTCGGCCGAGGTCTTCCGGATGTCCCACTTCTCCTCGATCTTCCGCCTCCCGGCCCGGCCGTACCGGTCGAGAAGTTCCCGGTCCCGGCTCAGGTTCCCGACCAGGCCGGCGATCGCCGCCGGATCCTTTTCCGGGATGGAGAAACCGCAGGGCGGATCCCCGATCAGCTCGGGCAGGGCGGGCAGCGGGGTACAGGCCACCGGAACCCCCGAGGCCAGCGACTCCAGCAGGACATTGGGGATCCCCCAGTGGATCTCCAAAACGGCCGGGAGGATGAAGAGGTCGGCCCAGCGGTAGTGTCCGGGCATCCCCTCCTGGGACTGGTAGCCGGTGAAGTCAATATACTCTTCCAGTCCCTTTTCCGCCACCAACCTCCGCAGACGGTTCTCCAGATATCCGCCCCCGACGATCCGGCAGCGGAAGTCGATACCTTCCCGCCGGAGGATATCCCCCGCGGCGATCAGGTACTCGAACCCCTTGCACTCGAAGAGGCTCCCCACCGAGAGGATCCGGAACGGCCCGTCCCCTCCCCCCTCCCTTCCGGTTACGCTCCCTTCCTTCGGTTGGTAGTGACCGAGGTCGACTCCGTGGTGAATAACCCGGATCTTCCCCGGCCGGAGATCCGGGGCCAGGGACTCCAGGTAGCGCCGGTTATCCCGGGTACAGGTGATGACGAAATCCGCCTCCTCCAGCTTCCGGGCCAGGCCGATGGTCTTGTCATAAATATCGTGGGCGTGGCCGGTGAAACTGAAGGGGATGGAGTTGATCCGGGAGATCACCATCGCGGTCAGCGCGGGGTAGGTGGCCCACTGGCCGTGGACCCGGGCGATCTCTCTCTCCCGGCAGACCCGGGCGAAATAGACCGCCTGGGG
>PWXJ01000020.1 GCA_003561965.1 PVC group bacterium | reverse complement strand
TCCGGGAGGTGCTGGGGGCGACCGACCCGACCAAGGCCGGCTGGGCCACCATCCGGCGGATCTACGGCCACAGCATCAATCAGAACGTCGCCCACGCCTCCGACTCCCCGGCCAACGTGGAACGGGAGATGAGGATTATTAAAATGGGGGGAAATTCCCTGAAACGGATTATCAAGGAGTTCCATAGAAAATGAAAGTATCACCGCGTCTCGCCCAGATCCAACCGTCGCTCACCCTGGAGATCACCAGCCGGGCCAAGGCCCTGAAGAAGGAAGGGGTCGATATCGTCAGCTTCGCCGCCGGCGAACCCGACTTCGACACCCCGGCCCACATCGCCGCCGCCGGACGGGAGGCGATCGACTCCGGCAAGACCCGCTACACCCCGGCCAAGGGGATGGTCGAGCTGGTCGAGGCGGTCCGGGAGAAGTTCAAGCGGGACAACGGCCTCGACTATTCCGCCGCCTCGATCATCATTTCCTGCGGGGCCAAGCACTCTCTCTTCAACGCCTTCCAGGCGGTCTGCTCCGAGGGCGACGAGGTGATCATCCCCGCCCCCTACTGGGTCACCTACCCGGAACAGGTCCGGCTGGCCGGGGCCGAACCGGTCTACCTCGAGACCGACGAGAGCCGCGGCTACGGGATCGACCGGGAGAAGCTCGAAGCCCTGGTCACCGACCGGACCCGGGCGATCCTGGTCTCCAGCCCCTGCAACCCGACCGGGGCCGCCTACGACCGGGAGGACCTGGAGTTCATCGCCGAGCTGGCCTGCCGGCGCGACCTGACAGTGATCAGCGACGAGATTTACGAGAAGCTGGTCTTCGACGGCTTCACCGCCCTGAGCCCGGCCTCTCTCGGCGAGGAGATCAGGGACCGGACGATCGTGATCAACGGGGTCTCCAAGACCTACGCGATGACCGGCTGGCGGATCGGCTACCTGGCCGCCCCCGAGAACGTCGCCAAGGCGATCTCCAGCTTCCAGTCCCACTCCACCTCCAACCCGGCCACCCCCTCCCAGTACGCCGCCCTGGCCGCCCTGGCCGGAGACCAGGCCTGTGTCGAGGAGATGCGAAGGGCCTTTGAGCGGCGGAGGGACCTGATGGTCGAGCGGATCAACCGGATACCCGGGATCACCTGTACCGTCCCCCGGGGGACTTTCTACGTCTTCCCCAATATCTCGGGGCTGGACCGGACCTCGCTCGAACTGGCCTCCGATCTCCTCGACAAGGCGAGGGTCGCCGTCGTCCCGGGGGTCGCCTTCGGCGCCGACCAGAACATCCGGATGTCCTTCGCCGACTCCGAGGAGAACCTCAACAAGGGTCTCGACCGGGTGGAGGAGTACGTCAAGAACCTGAACTGAGCCGTCGGCGCGCAAGAGCTACACCTTCCCGTGCACGTGAACGGGGACGAGATAAGTTCGGATGAGCCAACCGCCCCTCACCATCGCCGAAAAGATCATCCGGGAACACCTCGTCTCCGGGGAACCGGCCCCGGGTTCGGAGATCGCCATCCGGGTCGACCAGACCCTGACCCAGGACGCCACCGGGACCCTGGCCTGCCTGGAGTTCGAGGCCCTGAAGATCCCCCGGGTCCGGACCGAACTCTCGGTCAGCTACGTCGATCACAACACCCTCCAGACCGGGTTCGAGAACGCCGACGACCACCTCTTCCTCCAGACCTTCGCCGCCAGGTACGGACTGTATTTCTCCCGGCCCGGCAACGGGATCTGCCACCAGGTCCACCTTGAGCGTTTCGGCGCCCCCGGCAAGGTCCTGCTCGGTTCCGACAGCCACACCCCGACCGGGGGCGGCCTGGGTATGCTGGCGGTCGGGGTGGGGGGACTGGAGATCGCCGCCGCCCTCTCCGGGCGCCCCTTCAGCCTGGTGATGCCGGAGATCTTCCTGGTCCGCCTGGAAAACCGCCTCCCCGACTGGGTCTCGGCCAAGGACCTGATCCTCAAGGTCCTGGCCGAGATCGGGGTCAAGGGCGGGGTGGGGAAGATCCTGGAATACGGCGGCGAGGGGGTAAAGACCCTGACCGTCCCCGAGCGGGCCACCGTAACCAATATGGGCGCGGAGACCGGGGCCACCACCTCGATCTTCCCCTCCGACGAATTGACCCGGGACTTCCTGGACCGCCAGGAGAGGGGAGGGGACTGGCGGGAACTGGCCGCCGACCCCGGCGCGGCTTACTCCGGGGAACTGGCCATCGACCTCTCCTCCCTCGAGCCGCTGGCCGCCTGCCCCCACTCCCCCGACGCGGTCCGGCCGGCCGGGGACCTGGCCGGGATCCCGGTCCGCCAGGTCTGTATCGGCTCCTGCACCAACTCGTCGCTCTCCGACCTGATGACCGCCGCCGCGATTCTCAGGGGGAAGACCGTCCACCCTTCCGTCAGCCTGGTCATCTCCCCGGGATCCCGCCAGGTGATGGAGATGATGGCGGAGAACGGATCCCTGGCCGACCTGATCGCCTCCGGCGCCCGGATCCTCGAATCGGCCTGCGGCCCCTGCATCGGGATGGGCCAGTCCCCCCCCTCGGGCGCGGTCAGCCTGAGGACCTACAACCGGAACTTCCGGGGGCGGTCGGGGACCGCCGACGCCGATATCTACCTGGTCTCCCCCCAGACCGCCGCCGCTTCCGCCCTGGAGGGCAAGATCGCCGACCCCCGCCGGCTCGGCCGTCCCCCGGAGGTCGAGCTGCCGGCCCGGTTCGCCGTCAACGATTCCCTGATCGTGCCCCCGGCGGAGAACCCGGAGGAGGTGGAGGTGATCAAGGGGCCCAACATCTCCGCCATCCCGGTCGGCGAACCCCTCCCCGGAGAGCTGGCCGCCTCGGTCTGGCTGAAGGTCGGGGACAATGTCACCACCGACGACATTATGCCCGCCGGGGCGAAGATTTTGCCGCTGCGCTCCAACATCGGCCGGATCTCCCGTTACGTCTTCTCCGCCCTCGACCCCGGCTTCGTCGACCGGGCGGGGAAGGAGCGGGAGGCGGGGAGGTTCGGGGTAATCGTCGGCGGGGAGAACTACGGCCAGGGCTCCTCCCGGGAGCACGCCGCCCTCGCCCCCTACCACCTCGGGGTGAGGGCGGTGATCGCCCGCTCCTTCGCCCGGATCCACCGCTCCAACCTGGTCAACTTCGGGATCC
>PWXJ01000087.1 GCA_003561965.1 PVC group bacterium | reverse complement strand
CTCCGGCTGGAACATCGACGACATCGAACTCTGGGGGGTGCCGCCCTCGCCGACCCCGCCGCCGACCGCCACCCCGACCCCGACCCCGGTGCCGACGGCGACCCCTTCACCCTCGACCACCCCGACCCCCTCGGTCACCCCGACCCCGGTCCCGACCGCCACCCCGATCCCCACCCCTTCCCCGGGGGAGCCGCTCAGGATCTACAGCTTCCACCTCGACTCCGACCCCGGCTGGACCACCGAGTCGGCCTGGGCCTTCGGCCGGCCCCGCGGGGGGGGAGAGATCCCCGGTTTCTTCCCCAACCCCACCTATCCCAACACCGGGTACTACATCTACGGATTCAATCTCTCCGGAGGTTACGGGCCGAATATGGCCCCCTACTCGCTGACCACCACCCCGATCGACTGCTCGGACCTGGTCAAGACCCGGCTGGTCTTCCACCGCTGGCTGAATATCGAGTCCCGCGCCCACGACCGGGCCGCGGTCGAGATTTCATCCAACGGGGAGGGCTGGCACACCGTCTGGGAAAACCGCGTCGCCGACTGGGTCCGCGACTCCTCCTGGATCCGGCGCGAATACGACATCTCCCCGGTCGCCGACGGAGAGCCTTCCGTCCGGATCCGCTGGGTGATGGGACCGACCGACGAATTCGTCAACGCCTCCGGCTGGAATATCGACGATATCGAGATCTGGGGAGTCCCCTCCGGCCCCACCCCCGTTCCCACCGCCACCCCGGTTCCCACCCCCCGCCCTCCCTTCCCTCTCCTTGACTACAGCGGCGACGGGACCAGCGATATCGCCGTCTTCCGGCCGGCGGCCGGGCTCTGGGCCGTTAGGGGCGTGACCCGGGCCCACTACGGGTCCGGGACGGATATCCCCGTTCCCGGGGATTACAGCGGCAACGGAAGAGCCGAGATCGCCATCTTCCGGGAAGCCACCGGGCTCTGGGCGGTCCGGGGAGTGACCCGGGCTTATTTCGGCCGGGTCGGCGATCTGCCCCTTCCCGCCGATTACTCCCGGGACGGCCGGGTCGATATCGCCGTCTTCCGTCCGGCGACCGGGCTCTGGGCGGTGAGAGGGGTGACCCGGCTGTATTTCGGCGGGGGGGCCGATATCCCCATCCCCGGCTACTACGCCGGCTGGGAGGCGACCCCGGCGATCTTCCGGCCCGCCTCCGGACTCTGGGCGGTGAGGGGGGTGACCCGTTTCCACTTCGGCTCAACGGGGGACATCCCGCTCCCGGGAGACTACGACGGACTCCGACGGTGGCGGCCGGCGATCTATCGGCCGGCTTCCGGGCTCTGGGCGATCCGGGGTCTGACCCGGCGCTACTTCGGCTCCGCGGCCGACTTCCCGGTCCCGGCCGGATATTCGGGGGACCGGCCCGACCGGATCGCCGTCTTCCGCCCGGCGACCGGACTCTGGGCCGTCCGGCGGTGGACCCGGGTCTACTTCGGCAGAACGGACGACATCCCCGCGACCAGATAGCATTCAAGCCGCCGGAAAGCCGGCAAAGGAGGATAATCGATGAAGAAGTACCTCGTCCTGGCGGGTTTATCCGGATTGTTGGCGGTGGGTCCCCTCCCGGTCGCCGCCCGGAGTTTTCACGGCCGGCTCGACGCCTCGGTCTGGTACGGCCGGGGGGAGGTGACCTTCCAATCCCCGGACCTGGACCCCTTGATCTCCTCCGACCTGGTTTACCCGTTTCGCGGTTACCTGGGAGAAGTTCGGGGGGAGGCCCTGATCTCGTTCCGGCTGGGAGATATCCCGTCCCAAGCCGGACTCCGGGGGCGCCTGGCCCGGCATATCGATCTCCAGGGAACTGCCACCGATTCCGACTGGTCTTTCGGCTGGCGCTGGGGTTACTCCGAACACGATTCCCGGACCCGGCTCCTGATCTGGGACGTCGACGCGGTTTTCTCCCTTTTCCCCTTCGCCGCTTCCGGCGGGCCGGCGGTGCTGAATTCGCTGGAGAGCGGACTGATTGCCGGCTACGGCCAGGAGAGGTACCAAACCACCGCCCGCGACGGCTGGGGTATCTATGACGGCTGGTTCGAAGAGTTTTCGGGCCGGGTTATGACCTACAAACCCGACTTCTCCGGTCCGCGGATCGGAGCTTATCTCCAATCTTCCCCCCTCTCCGGGCTCACCGTCCGGTTGGAGGCGATTCTGATCCCGGCCCTCCAGGCTGAGTCCAGAGCGCGCTGGATATTGCGGGAATACCGCTTCCGCCAGGAAGCGGAAGGGACGGGGTTCAACCTGTCGGCAAGAATCGATTACGAATTGACCGATTATCTCGGGGTCTTCGCCGGCATCCGCCGGGTGGACCTCAACGCCGACCGGCGGGGACTGGAGAGCGGGGAAGAGGGTGATGAAAGTTACCGAAATCAGCCGATCGTGGGCTGGATCAGATCCCAGTACACGGGGTATGAACTCGGGGCTCGGCTGCTATTTTAGGGAGCATCCCCTCTAACTCGGAAAAGAGCCTGGAGTAAAGACCGGCGATCCGGTCCCAGGAGAAATTTTCCGCCGTGTATCGCTTCCCGCGTTCGCCCAGCTCATTTCTCTTTTCCCGGTCCCGGACCAGTTCGACCAGGACCTTGACGAAGGCGGAGTTATCCTTCCAGGGCAGGAGGATCCCATTCTCCCCTTCCCTGACCGCCTCCTGGATCCCCTGGAGGCGGGAGGCGACCACCGGGAGACCGGCCGCCGCGGCCTCGATGGCGACGATCCCGAACCCCTCGATGTCCCCCGCCACCTCGACGTTGGGCATTACGAAAACGTCACCGGCCAGATAGGCCGCCGGCAGCCGCCCGTCATCCATCGGGAGGTCGCCCAGGAGCCGAACGTTATTCTCCAGCCTCTTCTCCCGGATCGTCGACTCGATCTTCTCCCGGAGCGGGCCGTCCCCGGCCGCCAGGTAAAGCACCTCCGGAGCCTGGTCCGCCACTTCCGGAAGGATCTCGGCGACGAACCGGTCCACCCCTTTCTTGGGGACCAGGCGGCCGACCGTAACCAGGACGGTCCGGCCGGCGGTGTCGATCCCCAGCTTCTGAGCCGGGGAGACCGCCTCGCGCCAGACAAAATCTTCGGGGTCGATCCCGTTGGGGATAACCCGGAGGATTCTCTCCGGGACCCCATAGCCCCGGCAGATTTCTTTCAGCTGGGTACTGACGCAGATCACCAGGTCGAGCCGCTTCAGGGCCGCCGGAACGACGGTCAGGTAGAAGGGAAAGGCGAAGGCGATATCCCGCCCGTGGATGTTGACCGCTACCGGAACCCGGAGCAGCTTCTTCAAGGCCAGGCCCAGGGGACCGAGCAATCCGTCGGAAAGGTAGATCAGGTCGATCTCACCGGTCAGCCGGAGGAAGACCGTCTTGAAAAAGGTGAAAAAGACAAACAACGGGAGGAAAGCCTGGGACCCCCCCCAGGAGATCAGGCGGAAACGGCGATGCCGGGCCAGGTGCTTGATCAGTTTCTGGTTGAAACGCTGCATCCCCCCGATCGAAGGGGCGTTTTTTCGAGTGATGTAGAGAAGCATCTTCTGGGGGAATTCCCGGGCCGGAAACCGCCTCAGCGCGGCGAACCGGCGGGAGCGGGTTCCGGAGGAATCTTCTCCTCCCGAACCAGGTAGAGCCGGACCGGGTAGAGGCGGGAGGGGATAAAGGGGGCGGCCAGGCGACTGAGGAAAGAGAGTCGGTCCGGTCCCTCGATCTCCTCCACTATGTAATGTTGGAGGATGAAATCACCGATCATCCCGTCGGCGGGATGGGCGGGATAGGCGACCCGGTAGCCGGCCCGGTGGACCTTCCGGATCATCTCCTCCGCCATCTCGGTAGGAAAGTGGGTACCCAGGGTATAGACGATCCGCTCCGGGTAGAGGACCTTGTCCCAGTAATGGGAAAAAAATACCGTCCGTTCGTCACTGTGAAACCGGAGAAAGTCCCCCACCTCGCGGTTGTAGCGGCTCTGCAGGGTCGTCTCGATCATTCCGGCGGGGGCGAAGAGGGCGATCAGCAGGCTGAACCCGGCCAGGGGGGTGATCATCCTCCCGGCCGACAACCTCACCCGCTCGAGAAACCGGGCGGCGAAGAGCGGGAGCAGGCAGATCATCGGCATCAGGTAACGGAGAAAGGAGGAGTGGAGGGTGAACTCGTGTTTCTCGTGCCCGTAGGTGCCGAAGTTGGAGAAGAAACCGACCGCGATGACGAAGAGAAAGAAGTAATAGAGCTTGAACCGGAGGGGCCGCTCGAGCCGATAACCGTCCTCCCCCGGCAGCCCGCTTTCATCCTCCCCGGCCGAAAGCTCCGGCCGCGGCCGGGGGAGGGCAAAACCGAGCAGGGCCAGGATCAACAGCGGAAAACCGAGGGCGAGGGCGGCGGGGGTGTTCTTGATATGGGGGAACCAGAACTGGGGATAAAACCGCAGGTAATCGAGGATGCCCCGAATCCCGGCCGGGGCGGTATCTCCCAGCGCCGCCGCTTCCTGAAGATGAGTGGCGGTGTAGCCGAGAGTGAAATAACCGCCGTAAACCGTACGGTTGAAAAATAGCAGCCCGGCCCCGCCGAGCAGGACCAGGGCCAGGGCGGCGACCAGGTACCGGCCGACCACCCGGCGCCGCTCGATCAGAAAGAAGATCAGGAAGGTCGCCAGGTAGATGGAGTTGGTGGGGCGGATCCAGAGAAATACCCCGGAGAAAATACCGAAGCCAAGATAATCGTACCACCAGCCGCGGCGGAGTGAACGAAGGAGGAACAGGAGCGCCGCCAGAAAGACCGCCAGGTTGAAGAGGGTCGGGTTGTAAACAAAGGCCCGGCGGATAAAGACCGGGGTCACGGCCAGGAAGACCGCAGCCCGAAACGCGGTCCGCTCACCGGGAAACAGCTCCCGGCCGACCAGGTAGAGCAGGAGGATGGAAAGGGCGGCGCAGAGCGGGTTGATCAGCCGGCCGGTCCCGGCGGGGAGGATCCGCCTCAGCCCACCCCAGAAGAGAATAAATCCGGGGAACTTACGGGGATAGACCCGGCCTTCCAAACCGTAAACAAAGTAGCGGGGGATGAAACCCTTTTCCCCGAAAATCTCGTCGCCCGGGGGTAGATATCCCAGCCGACCGCCGGGCCGGCCCAGTTCGGAGGAAAAGAATTCGAAGATCAGGTCGTCCGGCGAGATCACCTCGTCGCTGATCAGGAAGAGCGCGCTGTAGGCGGCCAGGGCGATCAGCAGAAGATAAACAATTTTCATCATTCAGTCAGATCCGGCAATACCACGACGAATATTTTCACTATAGGCAACCTCCATCTGACCGGCAACGAAAAACTGCCTCCGGAGGCTGGCGATTTTCCCAGCTTGCCCCTTCGGCCACCAACCGGGCCTGCCAGGAAGTCAGGCCGCCGGCTTCCATCATCCCCGCGATTCCGGCCGGGTTCTCCCGGGCGATCGCCCGCAGGGCCGCCTGCGGCGCGACAACCGAGGCGGGAAGCCCCAGCCTCCGGGCGGTCTCGGCCACCCGCTCCCGCAGCAGCTGGTAGCGCTCGTTCTCCCCCGGGACCCGGGGCGGCGGGGGCTTCCGCTCCGGGTGGAAGGGCCGGCGGCCGGGGGGGAGTTGTCTCGCCGCGGCGACCGCGGCCGACAGTTTTCTCAGCCGCTCTCCCCGGCAGGTCCGGGGCAGCTTCGGTCCCCGGGTCACCGGAAGATCCGGATGGCGGCGGAGCCAGAGAGCGAGAGCGATCAGGGGCTGGTTTCCCAGGACCTTGAAAGGAGGAATATCGGCCCTCCGGGCTTCCTCCTCCCGCCAGTGCCAGAGCGCCCGGACCAGGGCCAGCTCCTCCCGGCTCAAGTCCTTCAGCCCCTTGATCCGCCAGACCCGGTCGGGATCCGGGTCCGGCTTCGGCCGGCCGGTCTCCCGGACCAGCGCCCGGCAGCTCTCCCGGGCCCACTCCTCCCGGCCCGATTCTCTCAACCGATCCAGCAGGATATCGGCCAGGGGCTCGAGGTAACGGGTGTCGTTGACCGCGTAAACGATCTTCTCCTCCGGGAGGGGGCGGCGGGCCCAGTTGAACTTCTGCCCCCCCTTGCCCAGGACGACCCCGAGCAGCTCTTCGGCCAGGGCGGCCAGTCCGAGCTTCCGGTAGCCGAGCAGCCGGGCGGCGATGCCGGTATCGAATACCTCCCCCCGGGGCCGGAAACCGAAACCGGACGCCAGCATCCTCAGGTCGTAGTCGCCGCCGTGGAAGATCAGGTTTTTTTCGGCCAGCAACCGGAAAAAGCCGGTCAGTTCGAGACCCGCCAGGGGATCGAGGACGAAGTTCTCCCCCTCCGCGGTCAGCTGGATCAGGCAGACCTTCTCGAAGTAACTGTGGAGGCTGTCGGCCTCGGTATCGACGGCGACCCGGCCGGCCGCCGCGATCTTCCGGCCGAGAGTTTCCAGGCCTCCGGCAGTATCGATGTATCTGTATCTCGCGCCGTCAGGTCTCATACTTAAGCCGCCGGGTCTTCCGGTCCGGATTAATCGTTTAGCCCCGGCCGGGAACTATGGTATACTATATATCTTCCGACAAGGAGAAAAGTATCCCGAAACCGACAAGGAGCGAAATATGAAGACGATCACCATCCTGCTGGCCGCGCTGGCGGTACTGGCCGCCGGGACAGTCCGGGCCGGGGAGTTCGACTTCCGCCGGACCTACTGGGGAATGTTCAAGGAGGATGTCCGGGAGGCGGAGGCGGAGACCGAGTCCGAACCCTTCGGCTACACCGAAACCACTCTCTCCTTCCAGGGGGAGATCGCCGGGGTCCGGGCCTGGATCCTCTATCTCTTCCGGGACGGCGGCCTCGACCGGGGCGTTTACTCGATCGAACCGGTCGACCAGGAGACGGTGGTTGAGGCTTACCGGGCCGTCCGCTCCCACCTGCTCGACCTCCACGGCGACGGGGCCGAGGAGGAGATGAACCTGGACGAAGAGTCGGAGCTGGCCGGGATCCTCGACCCCTACAACCCGGATGAACTCCTCCGGCTGGTGCTGGCCCGGGCGGCCGCCCCGATGACCACCTGGTACACCGACCGCTCCGAGATCTATCTCCGCCTCTTCGAGAAGGACGGCCGGGCCGCCATTCAGGTCGATTACCTGAGCCGCCTGGAGTAACTCGGCGGAAGGTTTAACCGGCGCGCTTCTCCCCGCGCCCGACTCGCACCCCGGAGGGTAAATGGTGAACCGGACCGGACCGGAGAAAACCCGGCCGGACGAGCTGATCTCGCTCCACGGCGGCCACAGCGGGGAGTTCTGCTGCCACGCTTCCGGGACCCTGGAAGAGGTTATCCGGGGCTACCTCGAGCGGGGCTTCACCCGGGTCGGGATCACCGAACACATCCCCCCGGTTGAAGACCGCTACCTCTACCCCGACGAGGCGGCCGCCGGCTTCGACGCCGCCGCCCTCCGCCGCCGTTTCGTCCGGTTCGTCGCCCGGGGCCGGGAACTCCAGGAGAAGTACGCCCCCCGGATCGCCATCCGGATCGGCTTGGAAACCGAATCCTGGCCCGGCTACGGCCCGGCGGTCCGGGAGTTGGTCGAAACCTTCCGCCCCGACTACCTGGTCGGCTCGATCCACCATATCCGGGGGATTTCTTTCGATTACTCCCCGGCCGAATACCGGGCCGCCGTGAGGGAGTCGGGCGGGATCGAGGAACTCTACTGCCGCTACTTCGACCTCCAGCTGGAGATGATCGAACGGCTCCGGCCCGGGGTGGTCGGCCACCTGGATTTAATCCGGATCCACGACCCCGGCTGGCGGGAACGTCTGGAGCGGCCGGAGATCGCCGCCCGGATCCGCCGGAACCTGGAGAGGATGGCCGCCCTCTCCCTGATCCTCGACTGCAACTGTCGACTCCTCCCCGAAGGCGGGGAGACCTACCCGGCCCGGGAGATCCTGGCCCGGGCCCGCCGCCTGGGGGTGGGCGCCGTCCCCGGCGACGACTCCCATTCCCCCGAGGAGGCCGGCCAGGGCATCCCGGAAGGAATCGAGCTGCTCAAGGAACTCGGCTTTTCCACCGACTGGCCCCGGCCCCGGGAGCCGGAATGAGGGCCGGGATCGGCGGAGGCCGAAGGCCGGCTGATATCTTCCCCGGGAAACCCGGTCGGCCGGCCGGGTTATATCTTGACAGGCTATCTCCGGGGGTTTATGGTCAGAGCGGCCAAGCTCGGAAACTGAGCGATGACGAAGAATAATTCACCAGACAAGTCCTTCACCCTCCCGCTCGATCCCCGGGGAACCCTGCTGATCATCGACCGGGACGCCACCATCATCTCCAGCCGGGAGATCGCCTACGGCTGCTACCTGGCCTCGTTCAATGAGGTGATCCGGAAGGCCGACCCGGAAGCCGGGCGGCTGAGCGAGGAACTCTTCACCCGGGCCTACCACCCCTTCGCCCGGACCGGGGTCTATGAAGTCTACTACCCCGATCTGGCGGAAAAAGACCGGGAGAAGATCGGCGAGGTCAGCTGGAATTACTACAAGAGCCATTACCGCCAGCCCGAGTTCAACCTCCTGATCCCGGGGATGGACGGATGCCTCCGGGCCCTGAAGGAGGCCGGGGCGACGATCGCGATCCTCACCGCCAGCGAAGCCGACGGAACCTGGATGAAAAAGTACCGGATACCCGTTGACAGTTATTTCAGCGTTACCCGGCTGAAAAAAGAAGGGACGATCGAGGGGAAGAAACCGGAAGCGATCCGGTATATTTTGGCCCAATACGATAAATCGGCCGGGGACGCGGCCACCATCGGGGACAACCCCAAGGACCATACCGACGAGGTAATCTCGATCGGCACTCCCTTCGGTCTCCACTCCCCGGAAGCCCGCCGCGATCTGCGGCGGGCGGTCGATATCTACACCCCCCGGGTGGAGGATCTTTACGGAGTCTTCGGTCTGAAACCGTCCCCCGGACAGGCGGAATGAAATTGAAAAAAGGAGAACGACGATGAAACTCTACCTGCTCCGCCACGGGGAACCGCAGCCGAAAGATAAGGACCCCCAGCGGCGCCTGACCCCCCGGGGGCAGCTGGATATCGCCACCATCGGGCGGTTTCTGGAACAGAACGAGCATTTCGTCCCCGAGATCTGGCACAGCGATAAAAACCGGGTCCGGGAGACGGCGGAGATCGTCGGCCAGGCGGTGGGCTGCACCCGGCTGCTGGTCAGGCCGGACCTCGCCCCCCTCGATCCGGTCGGGACGGTCCGCTCCGAGATCATCGGCCGGGAGGAAGACCTGATGCTGGTCGGGCACCTGCCCTTTCTCCCGCTCCTGGCCGGGCAGCTCCTCGGCTGCCCCCGGGAAGAATCGATCTTCCGTTTCCGGACCGGGGAGATCGTCTGCCTGGAGCGGAACGGAGAGGGGTTGTGGCAGATCCTCTTCGTGATCTACCCCCGGTTACTGGAATAAGCCCCCCGGCCAGTTCAGATCAGATGAAACCGCCGCCGGTGGCCCGGCCTACCCTCCGGCCGGGGCTGTTGACCCTGGCCGGGCTGCTGCTCGCCGCGACCCCGATCCGGGCGGGCGGCCAACCCTCCCCTCCCCCCCCTCCCAGCCCCACCCCGGTGCCGATGACCACCCCGGTGCCCGATACCCCGGCGGAGACAATATTCGATCTCGGACGACGGGAGGCCTCCCGGTTCCTGACGGAACGGGTCCGCGCTTTCGACGGCTTCTTCGGCGACCGGAAGCTGGACGATGTCCTTGAAACCCCCTGGCTCCGGGTCCGGCTCGGAGTGGAATGGGAAGAGGGCTGGAAATTCAAGTTCAGGCAGCGTTTCCGGGCTTACGTTCCCCTGCCGATCCTGGAACGGCGGCTGGGGGCGTTTATCGGGACCGACGAAGACGAACTGGCCGAAGACCCGGACTACTTCGACCGGGAGCCCGGCAACCCGGCCGCCGCCGGGCTGCGCTATTTTTTCCGGGAACACGAACACCTCGACGGACAGATCAGCGCCGGAATCCGGATCCGTTCGAGCCGGCCGGTGGTTTATCTCCGGCCGATGCTCAAGGGAAAAGTCACCCGGGGGAGGATCTACTTCGAACCCCGGCAGTATTTCTTCTGGTACAGCGACGACGGCTTCGGGGAGGAGACCGTTCTCGAGTTCAACTACTCCTTGAGCCCGTACTTCCTCTTCCGCCTCCGCCCCGCTTTTACCTGGTCGGAGACCAGCCGGGGGATCGACCTCTCCCAGAGGATCTCGCTGCGTTACCTCGACCGGCTGGTGGACGGCCATCCGAACTTCGCCCTCAACCTGGAGTGGGATTCCAGCGGTTACACCCATCCCTCGTACAAGTATGACCGGCACCGGCTCAGCCTGACTTGCCGCCACCGGATCTGGCGGCCCTGGCTGAGGCTGGAGTACGGCCCCCGCCTGACCTGGAAGCGCCGGGTCCCCGGCGACGGGGACGATTTCACCGAACACTGGGAAAATCACGTCCCCTCCTTCCTCCTCTACCTGGAGATCCTCTTCGAGGATCTGCGGTCGGACCGGCGGGATAGAGCGCGGAGCTGAAGATCCCGGATCAGGCCGCGCCGCCGGCGCCGCGCTTCCGTCTCCTCACCAGCCACCGGATCAGGAGAAATACCGCCGCCGCCGCCGTGAAGAGGATGATCGCCCGGTGGTAGGCGGAGAGGTAGCGGTCGATCAGCCGGACGTTGGCCCCCAGGAGCATCCCGACGTAGATGATCAGGGAGTTCCAGAGCAGGGCGCTGAGCAGGGCGCAGCCGAAGGTTCTCCGGGGTTCGGTCTCCAGGACCCCCGAGGCGAAGCTGATCACCGAACGGGTCCCGGGGAGGAACCGGTTGGCGGCGATGAACCAGTAACCGTACCTCTGGAACCAGAACTCGCTCCGGGCCAGGGACTCCAGGGAAAGAAAGCTGAGCCGGCCCTTCCTCACCAGCTTCTCCCCCAGGTACCTTCCCAGGAGAAACATCAGCATAAACCCCAACGCGCTGGCGACGCTGGTCGCCAGCACCACCGGGGCGAAGCTCAGGGTGGTCGAGGCGATCAGCGAGGCCCCGACGATCACCACCACGTCGCTGGGCGAGGGGGGGAAGATGTTCTCGATGAAAGCGAAGAAGATTACGGTCAGGTAGATCCAGACCGGGTCCACCGTCCGCAGTTGGGCCAGGATCGCCTCCAGCATTACCGCCTCGCAATCTTCCGGAAATTGACCCGGAGCCGGTTAGCCGGTTCCGCGGTCATTGCTTTTCATCCGTCGGTTCCTGGTTCAACTTTCCGGCGGCGGCGATGTAAACCGTGAACTCCTCCTCGCCGTCCACCCCCAGCAGCCGGTCGCAGGCTTCCTGGTCGTAGGCGGCGATCGCGCAGACCCCCGCTCCCAGGGCCTCACCGGCCAGGTAGAGGTTCTGGCCGACGTGCCCGGCGTCGATGGCGATCACCTTGTGGGCGGCCAGTCCGTAGCGCCACTCCATCCGGGCGGGGAGGGCGGTGAAAAAAAAGACCGCGCCGGCCTTTGCCACGAAACCCTGTCCCAGGCAGGCCCGGGCCGCCCGGAAGCCGGCCTCCCGGTCCGCGGAGAGCCGGACCAGCCGGCCGTCGAAGGGCAGATAGCGGTAGATCCCCGGCTCCAGACCCTCGACCCGGACCGCCGCCAGGTAGGTCTCGAAGGCGTGGCGGGCCCCGGCCGAGGGGACCGCCCGGAGGGCGACCGCCGGACCGAGGACTCCCCGGACCCCCTGGGCCGCCCAGAGCAGCGCCGAGAGCTCGCCGGCCGAAAAAGGCACCGGGACGAAGTCCCGCCGGCTCTCCCGGCGGATGATCGCCTCCCCCACCGGCATCCGGGCCAGGCGGGCCAGGGCCTCCGCCCCGTCGGGAAGGTCGAACAGCTCCGCTCCCGCGGCGGCCGGCTTCTGGAGCGGGGGCGGGGGAAGTCCCCGGCTCTGGCCGGTCCGGGAAAAATCGACCAGCTGCCGGACGGTATCCTTGAG
>PWXJ01000268.1 GCA_003561965.1 PVC group bacterium | reverse complement strand
TCTGGCTGGACGAGGAGTCGGCCCTGGTCTCCCCGGCCCGCCTCCTCGACCTCCAGCAGGCCCTGGCCCTGCTCGACTGGGAGTTCTGGGAGGACTACCGGATGGCGGTGCTCGAGGAACGGCCCCCCCCGGCGGGGCCTTTCACCCTCCGGCTGGCCCGGGAAGGGGACCGGGATGGCAGGGAAGTCCCCGGCAAGGGGGGGCTGGCCGGGCTGCTCTTTCTCGGCTCGCCCTATTTCGACGGCCTGGTCCTGGCCGCCTCGCCCGGCGACTGCCTGGCCTGCCCCCTCTACCCCCTGGAGCGGGAGGCGGTCGAACGCCTTCAGGAACGGGCCGGCCTCACCGGCGGGTTCACCCTCCCCGACGATCTCCTTCCCTCTCCGGAGAGCGAGTTGACCGTGATCATCACCCGGGACGGCCCCGGGGAGGATCCCCGGGAATGACCGCTTTCTGGAAGCTCTTTCTCCTCGGGGCCGCCCTCTCCTTCGGTCCCTGCCTGGCCACCTGCTCGCCCCTGGTCATCCCCTACGCCGCCGGGACCCGCCGGTCCTGGCGGGGCGGGCTGGCGGTCACGGCCCTCTTCCTCCTCGGGCGGACCGTCACCTACGCCGGGCTCGGCCTGGCCGCCGGCTGGGGCGGGATGGTCCTCCTCGATCTCCTCAGCGGCTACCGACGCCTGGCCTACCTGATCGGGGGGGCGGGGGTGGCGGCGGCCGGGGTCCTGGTCGTCTCCGGCCGCCTGGCCCCGGAGGGTAAGCGTTGCCGCCGGCCCTCGGCCGCCGGGGCCGGGGGGCCGTTCCTGTTCGGGCTGGTCACCGGGGTGATGCCCTGCGCCGCCCTCCTGGCGGTGCTGGGATTTATCGCCCTGGAGGCCGCCGCCCCGGTCCAGGGCGCCCTGCTGGGGGCGGCCTTCGGCCTGGGGAAGTTCCTCTCGCCCATCCTCCCCCTGGGGGTCCTGGCCGGGGCCTTTCCCCGGCTGCTCCCCGCCCCCCCCCGGACCGCCGCGGTTTTGAGAGCGGTCAGCGGCACCGCCCTCCTCCTGGCCGGGATCTACCTGGTCTCCCGGGGATGGTGAAGTTGACCGGGGGTAGTGCCGGGGTTATGATGAAAGCGAATCCGGAATCCCGGCAACGGGTTGAGCTATGAAGAAGGAAAGAATCGATAAGGCCGGGGGCGGCCTCCCGCTGGTCATCGCCCTGCTGGCAATGGGGGTGAGCGGGATCACCGCCCAGATCATCCTCCTCCGGGAGATCCTGGTCTCCTTTCTCGGCAACGAGTTCTCGATCGGGGTGGTCCTGGCCAACTGGCTCCTCCTGGAGGCGGCCGGGGCCTTTCTCGGCGGCCGGGCGGCGGAGCGGTTCGGGAACCGGCGGGCGGCCTTCGTCCTCCTCACCGTCCTCTTCGCCCTCTCCTTCCCCCCGGCGGCGGCGGCCTCCCGGTTGCTCCGCCAGCTCTTCTCCGGCGCCGGCGAGGGGGCGGGGATAGTCACCATCCTCTACTCCTCCTTCCTGGTCCTCCTCCCGGTCAGTTTCCTCCACGGGGCCCTCTTCCCCTTCGGCTGCCGGCTCTACTCCGATACCGCCGTCTCCCGCCGGGGGGCGGCCGGGATCGGTCGGGTTTACGTCCTCGAGACCCTGGGTACCCTGACCGGGGGAGCGGTCCTGACCTTCCTCCTCCTCCCCCGGCTCGACGCCCTCTCGATCGCGGTCTGGGTGGCCGCCCTCAACCTGGCCGCCGCGGGGGTCGTCCTGGCCTTTCCCCGGAGAGGCGGATCCCCCTTCCCGGCCGCCGTTCTCCTGGCCCTGGCCCTGACCGCCGCCTGGTTTCCCCTCTCCTCCCGCTCGGCCTCGGTCAACCTCTCCCTGGCCTCCCACCGCTGGCCGGGACAGGAACTGCTCTTCTACCGCGACTCCATCTACGGCAACGTCGCCGTCACCTCCCGGGAGGGCCAGTACAACTTCTACTCCGACGGGGTCCCCCTGGTCAGCACCCCGGTCCCGGACATCGCCGGAGTCGAGGAGTTCGCCCACTTCTCCCTCCTGGCCCACCCCCGCCCCCGGCGGGTGCTGCTGCTCAGCGGAGGGGCGGGCGGGCTGGCGGCCGAGGTCCTCAAGCACCCGCTACAACGGGCCGATTACGTCGAGCTCGACCCCCTGGTCCTGGAGGCGGTGGCCCGGTTTCCCACCCCGCTGACCGTCTCGGAAATGGAAGACCCCCGGCTGAGGACGGTCTTCGCCGACGGCCGGCGTTTCCTGGCCGCCGGGGGGGAGGATTACGACGCCATCCTGGTCGGGATCTCCGAACTCTCCAGCCTCCAGGCCAACCGCTTCTTCACCGAGGAGTTCTTCGCCCTCGCCCAGTCCCGGCTCGGGGAGGGGGGGATACTCGCCTTCCGGCTCCCCGGGTCGCTCACCTATCTGGGTGAGGAGATGCGGGATCTCAACGCCTCGGTCCTCCATTCCCTGGAAGCGGTCTTCCCGGAGACGGCGGTTATCCCCGGCGACGGGGAGAACCTCTTTCTCGCCTCCCCCGGCCCCGGCCCGGTGGAGATCCGTCCCGAAGAGCTGGCCCGGAGGATGGAGGAGCGCGAGATTGAGACCCGGCTCCTCACCCCCTTCCACCTGGATTACCGGTTCGACCGGAGGTGGCGGGACTGGTTCGAGTCCTCCCTGGAAGGCGCCGCCGGCCGGCCCAACCGGGACTTCCGTCCCTCCGGGGTCTTCTTCAGCCTGGCCTACTGGTCGGCCCTCTTCAACCCCGCCGTCTCCGGGGTCTTCCGGTTCCTCCAGCGGCTGACCCTCACCGGGCTGGGGGCGGCCGTCCTGGCCGCCGGCGGTCTTTATCTCCTCTTCCTCCGTCTCCACCCCCGTCCCCTGAAAACCGCGGTCCCGGCCGCCGTCGCCGCCACCGGCCTGACCGGGATGATCGTCGACCTGGTCCTGATCTTCGCCTTCCAGGTCATCTACGGCTACGTCTTCCACTGGGTGGGGCTGCTGGTGACCGCCTTTATGACCGGGGTCCTGGCCGGGGGCCTGGCGATGACCTCCCGGATGGAGCGGATCCGCCGGCCCCGCCTCGGGCTGGCCGCCCTGGAAACTTCCCTGATCCTCCTCTGCCTGCTCCTGGCCGGGCTGGTCGCCCTGGCCGCCCGCCG
>PWXJ01000192.1 GCA_003561965.1 PVC group bacterium | reverse complement strand
CCGGGCCCGGGGGAACCCGACGTAGAGGATCCGCTGGGACTCCCGGTCGTCCCGTCCCCGGGCGTAATCCTCTTCCTCCGACTCCGCCAGGGGTTCGTAGAGGGGGGCTTTGGTGCTCGTTCCGCCGTAGGGCCAGGGCCAGCAGCGGATCCAGCGGTCATTCAGGGGATTGGCGGGGTCGAACTTTTCTTCCCCGGAGAGGACGTGGACGCCGCAGCACTCGGGACCCTTACGCGGTCCCCGGTCGAGGTCACCGAGGATGACCACCGGCCATTCGCACCCCTTGGCCCGGTGGTAGGTGCTGACGGTGACCGCGTCGTCGAACTTCTCGGCCGATTGCCGGCCGTTCTTCTCGCCTTTTCTCTCCGGGGGCAGATTCCGGAAGTAGAGGAGGAGGCCGAGGGTGGTGGCCCCGGTCCGGCGGAAGCGGCAGGTCTCCTCGTAGCGGGCGGCGTACTGCCGGAGCATCTCCAGGTTGGCCAGGGCCCGTTCGGAGCGGGGCCAGCGGAGGCAGACCTCCCTGGCCCGGCTTTTCTCGATCACCAGATCGAGCATCTCCGAGGGCGAGCGGACGATCATCTCGCCGGCCAGCTCTCGCAGGTCCTCGAGAACGCGGTCGGACGGCCAGGGGTTGTCTTCGGAGCCGGCGGCGGAATTGACCCTGGCGATCTGTTCCCCGATATCCTCCTCGGCCTTCCCGGACCCGGAGAGGTGCCTGAGCAGGAGGGCGGGTAGAGCCGCGCTCCGGTCGAGGACGACTTCGAGGGCGGAGAGGACGTAGACCGCCTCGTGGGTCTCTGCCAGTCCGTCGTCGGCGGTCGAGGTTCGGATGCCGAGGTGGTTGAGGGCGGCGGCGGTAACGGCGCAGTCCGAGTTGTAGGACCTTAACAAGGCGATGTCCCCGGGACGGACCGGCCGCCGTTCCTCCGTCGCCGGGTCGATGACCGTGATCCCGCCGTCGAGCAACTGCCGGATCCCCTCGGCGATCAGGGAGGTGTCGTTGTCTTTTTTCGTGCTCTCCAGGGACCAGACCTCCACCGGGGGCGGGAGGCCTTCCGGTTCCCCCCGCGGGGCGCCGAGGGCGAACTCCTCTTCGCTGCAGCCGAGGTTGACGAAGGTGTCGGAGAAGATTGCGGAGCAGAATTCGACCAGGGGCTTCCTCGACCGGTAGCAGTTGGGGAGGTCCGCCTCTTCGGCGGTCTCCGCCAGGACCAGGTAGGCCAAATCCATCAGGTCGGGGTCGCAGTCCCGGAACTTGTAGATCGACTGCTTCCGGTCGCCGACCCAGACCACGTTGCCGGCGATCTCTCCCAGGCGGTTGAAGAGGGCGAGCTGGAGGGGGGAGGTGTCCTGGAACTCGTCGACCATCAGGAGGTCGAACTCCCCGGCCAGGGAATCGGCGACCGCCGGGTTCTCCAAAAGTTCGAGGGTCCCCGCTTCCATATCGGTGAAGTCGATGTAGCCCCGGGCCCGCTTCCAGGCGTCGTAGCTCCCCAGGGCGTCCGCGGCCACCGAGTAGACGGCCCGGATGAAGGTTCCGATGTCCTCTCTCAGCCGGGGGTGGGCGAAATCTTCCCGGCCGGCAGCGATGACCGGGGCGGCCGCCGCCAGGCTCTTTTTGGCCGGTGATTTGACGGCCAGCTGGGCCCGTTCGTTCCAGGTCAGGTTGCCGAACCGGCGGCGGAACCGGCGCAGTAACGCGAGATAATCGCGGGTGTTGCCGTACTTGTCCGCCCCCGACTTGATGATGGCGTCGAGGTCCCGGATCGCGGTGTCGAGGGCCGTTTTCAGAGCCTGGTCGACCTCGTCGGCGCCGGTTTTCGCCGGCGGGGGAAAGTACCGGAGGAAGGATTCCTCCGCCCGCCCGGCCATCGCCAGCAGTTTTTCCGGCCCGATTCCGTTGGACCGGGCCTTGTCGGCGATCTCCCGGGGGGTATCCGTCCAGTCTTTTATACTCAACCTGATGGCTATCTCCGCCATCCCGGCCAGTTCTTTCCGGCTCAACGCGCCGGATAGGGAGACCTTGAAGCTGGCGGCCGCCTCCTCTTCCGGGAGGGTCTGAATATCGGGCGAGATCCCGGCTTCAAAGGCGAAGCGCTTGAGAATCCGTTCGCAGACCGAGTGGACGGTTCCGATCAGGGCGGCCTCTACCCGTTGGGCCGCTTCGGGCAGACCCTCCGCGAAGAGCCGGGAGCGGACCCGTTCCCGGAGTTCCCCGGCGGCGGCCCGGGTAAAGGTTACGGCGATGATCCGTTCCGGCTCCAGCTTCCCGTCTTTGAGCCGCTGGTAGAGCTCTTCGGTCAGGGAGTGGGTCTTCCCGGTACCGGCCGAGGCCCGGATCAGCTTTATTTTCGTTTCTCTTTTGATCTCTTCCAATCCTCGAAAATTTTCACCGGCTGCCAGAGAAAACCGCAGAGCGGACGATAGTCGCAGAAGCCGCACTTCGGGGTGAATCTTCCGAAGTTCCCCTCCGGCTCCCACTCGTCTCTCTCTTCCGGGTTTCCGGGGACGATCCCCCCGGCCGCGCAGAAGCCCTTTGCCAGTTGCCGCTCCCGGACGGACCGGACGGCCGCGGCCAGTTCCTCCCAGACCCGGTCTAGGTCCGGCCCGGGGCCCGGGGGCCCGAACCCGGGAAGCGAGGGGTTCGCGGGCAGGAGTTCCCCGTCCTTGATACTGAAGTAGGCGGCCCCGGCTGAGCCGCCGGCGAGCTGCCGGTAGACCGCCAGCTGGACGGCGGTTCCGTCTTCCAGTTTCTTCTGGTATTTTTTCGATCCCCTGTACGAGTACTTCAGGTCGAGGATCTGCTTTCCGCCCGCCTTCTCTTCCAGGTAAACGTCGAGGCGGCCCCCGACCCGCCCCAGCCCGGTCTCTTCCTCCAGCTTCTCTTCGAAGCCGATCACCTTCAGGCCGAGCTCTTCGAGCAGGCGGGAGAGTTTCTCCACGGCGGCGGTGATCTCCAGGCGGAGCCGGGCCAGTTCCTCCTCCCGGCCGGGGAGGAGATAGTCGGCCCCTTCCTCCCGCAGGACCCGGTCCAGGATTTCGTCGATCCCGCCGCCGGCCTTCCTCTCCAGGAAGTCCTCGACGGCCCGGTGGGCGACGCTGCCCAGTGCCAGAGGGCCGGACTTGAGGGCGACCGCCTCGGCGGGTTTGAGTTTCGCCTGGT
>PWXJ01000161.1 GCA_003561965.1 PVC group bacterium | reverse complement strand
TATCCAGCGGCCGCAGTTCCTCCTTCAGGCTCCCGACCGCGCTGACGGCGATTATCCAATCCACCCCCAGTTTCTTGAACCCCCAGATATTGGCCCGGTAGTTGAGTTCGCCGGGCATATAGCGGTGCCCTAAGCCGTGCCGGGAGAGGAAGGCCACCTTCCGGCCGCCGAGCGTCCCCAGGTGATATTCGTCGGAAGGTTCACCGAACGGGGTTTCGACCGGCTCCGACCGCCGATTCTCCAGTTCGGCCATCTCGTAGAGGCCGCTGCCGCCGATGATCCCGATCTCCGCTTCTGGCATAATATTTTTCCTCCCTGTCGGACGCTTCGGACGAGTCGGCTATTCCCTATTCCCCATTCCCTATTCCCCGGTATGTCCGAAACCGCCGGAATCCCGGGAGGTGGCTTCCAGTTCGGCCACCTCCACCCATCGGGCCGTCTCCACCTTCTGGATCACCATCTGGGCGATCCGCATCCCCCGGCGGACGGTTATCGGTTCCTTGCCCAGGTTGACCGAGATCACCCCGATCTCACCCCGGTAATCGGCGTCCACCGTCCCCGGGGAGTTGACGATACTCAGGCCGTGCCGGAGCGCGAGGCCGCTCCGGGGCCGGAGCTGGGCTTCATAACCGGGGGGGAGGGCGATATATATCCCGGCCGGGATGAACCGGATCTCCGCCGGCCGCAGTTCAATCTCCCCTTCGACCGCGGCCCGGAGGTCCATCCCGGCCGCTCCCCCGCTCATATACCGGGGGAGTTCGAAGTCCTCGTATCCCGGTTTCTTCTTGATCCGGATCTCCATCATCACCCCGGGGGCCAGCCGAGGCCCCGGCCCCCGAGCAGGTGAAAATGGAGATGCCCGACCGCCTGACCGGCGTCGGGCCCGGAATTGACGACCAGGCGGTAGCCGGAACGTTCGATCGACTCCCGGCGGGCGATCAGGGCCGCGGCCCGGCAGATCCGGCCCAGCAGCTCCCGGTCGGAGTCCTCGGCTTCCGGGAGACCGGAGATATGTTTTTCCGGGATCACCAGGATGTGGACCGGGGCCCGGGGGTCGATATCCCGGAAGGCCAGAACCCCGTCCCGGCGGTAAACGATATCGGCCGGGATCTCCCCGTCCCGGATCCGGCAGAAGAGGCAGCCGGGGGATCTGTCTTCGCGGGGATTCATAACGGCGGTCCGGGGGATTAACCCGGTTCAGCGATCCAGGCTCCCCTCTCCGGCCACCGGCCGGGAGAAGCGGGTCCGGCTCAGCTGATCGATATCCAGGGTCACCGCCTGGTCGCCGGGGATCAGCATCCGGACCTGGGTCGGTTCCAGAAATCCGGAGATGATATCGCCGTTGGTGAGCCGGGCCACCTGCTGCATAATCTCGGCTTCCCGGTCGACCATAATCTCGTTGATCAGGTCCCGGTCGATGGTCAGGGTCCCGTAAGCGGTCCGGATGGTGAACTCCGTGGCTTCCAGTTGACCGGAGACGATATCCCCGTCAAAGGTGACGAAGCGGTCCTCTTCCAGGGGCGGGGGGATCCGGGGGGGGATATAGCCGGCATCGGGTCCCCCGACCGGGTTGCCCCAGTCATCGACAAAGACCAGGCCCCGGACCAGGGCGGCATTGATCTGAAAGGGGCCATAATCCGACCAGCCCTTGAGGATGTACTCGTCGACGAAAAACTCGGAAAAATCGTCCTCGGTCCCGTCCCGGAACAGGACCCGGGTATCGAACCGACCGATCTGCCGGGCGGCGGCGACATCGTCAAAGGGGATGGCGACCAGGTCGAGACTGTCCCGCCAGCGGGCCCGGAAGGCGTGACTCTCCAGGTTGTGGTTCTTCTCGTAAACCCGGAAGTCGCAGAGGTTGATCTGCTCGTTGTCAATGGTGTGGACTTCCACGTTATAGCAGACCGGAGGGGGCGTGGTCGCGCAGGAAACCAGGGCGAAAACCAACCCGGTCAGGATCAATACCGGCCGGAACCGGCGGGGCGGGGCTGTCGGCATCTTACTCATTGTAAGCTCCTTGAATCTCCTCCGGCCCGGGGAGCCGACGGAAAAATAATACGCTTGGAAGTGACAATAATCAACGGAAGGCAGCGGTTGCTTCTATTATTACGTTCATTGCATAGCATTTGTTCACCGTAAACGCCAGCCCGTTTTTATGGTTCCGGGCGGCAGTCGTAGATCACGATCCGGGCCCGGGGCTCGGCGAAGACGGCCGCCGGACGATACCGGGCGAGCCGGGACTGAACTTCGGCGGAGTTCCAGAAACGGCTCTCCTGGACGATTATGAACTTCAGTCTCTCCTCGGCTTCCAGTTCGTCCATCACCCGGTCGAAGTCGGCCAGCCCGGACCGGAAACGCATATGATTGGTATCGACCATATCCAGGGCGATCTCCCGACCGGTCAGAAGCGCCAGCAGGGGGGTGACGGTGACCTGGCCGAAGAGCAGGTCGCCGGGAGCGGAATTTTCCCGGACGAAATCCCGACACTCTTCCCAGGTCTGAAAACCGATGATTCTCTCCCGCTCGATGTACCGGGCGACGTTATCCCGGGTGAACGCGGCCAGCAGCAGGAGGGCGGCGCCAAGCGCCGCCGCCCGCCGCCCGGCCGGGGAAAAACTCCGGACCGTCCCGGCCAGGGAGACCGCGCCGATCCAGGCCAGGAAGGGGATCGGGAGCATAAAATACTGGGTGAAGAGCGGGTTGAGCGCCGCCAGGATAACCAGGTAGCCGAACCCGGCCGCGAAGACGGCGGTCCTTTTCGGGGTCCGGGGGGCCCAGGCGTAGAGGAAAGGCAGAAAGAAGACCGGGAGGTTCCTCCGGACGGTCCGGATATAGATGTCGGAGACCGGTTCGGGACTGGGCGGCTTGAGGAGGTGGTAGAGATAGACCGGGGTGGAGTAACGGGCGCCGAAGAAGAGTAGGGCGAGACCGTTGACGGTCCCGAAGACCAGGAGGAAGCCGAGGAGAAAGCCGGGCAGGGACCGCCGGCGCTCCGGGTTGAGGAGGTAAAACACCGCCGGGACCGCTCCCCAGGGGAGAGCGTATAGCCCGGTCACCGAGGCCAGCCCCCAGGAAAATCCGGTGGCCAGCGGTCGCTCCTCGAGAAAGAAATAGAGGCTGAACATCAGGAAGGCTGCGGACAGGCTGACCCCGAAGGGGGGGTTGGTGACCTTGAGCAGTTCGTAACCGAAGAGGAGGATCGCCAGAAAGAAGATCCCGCTCCACCCCCGGTTCTTCCGCCAGAACCGGAGGTAGAGGGGAACGGCGGCGATCAAGACCGGGAGGGAGGCGGTCAGTTTCAAAGCCGCCAGGTGAAAGCCGAAGACCCGGTAGACCAGGGTGAGGACCAGGAGGTTGAGCGGGGGGTGGGCGTAGAAGAAGTCCCGGTAGAAGATCCGGCCTTCGGTCATCAGCCGGGCCATATAGTAATAAGTGTTTTCGTCCCCGCCGGCGGTGAACTGGAACCCCTGCCGCTTCAGCCAGAGAAACCCCGCCGCCGCCAGCAGCAGGGCCGGCCATTTCAAGTAAATCAAGCGCGGCTTGTTCATATTAAAAAAGGCCGTCCCCCTGGACGGGGGACGGCCTTTTTTCCCTGAATTTCCCCGAAGGGAAAATTCAGAAGCTGATCCGGAGCTCGGCCCGGAGTTCGAAGACATCGTCGGGGCTGTTTCTGTTCCCCGGAACTTCGTAGGCCTTACCCGGCTTGAACCAGGCTCCGACCAGCTGGGCGCTGACGTCCTCGGTGTAGTCGTATTCGAGGATGACGTCCAGCTCCATACCCAGGTCCTTATCATTACCGTTGGTCATCGCCGACACCCCGCCGTTATCCATATCGGGGTTGCCCATTACCATCGAACGACTCTGGTGCTGCGCATAATAGTAGAAATCCAGAACCAGGGTCCAGGCGTCGGAGGGGAGGACACTGAGCTGGGCGTTGAAGATCCCGATGTTGGAGAGCCTCGGCGAGAAGGCGTAACCGTAGTAGTTGTAGTTGAACATCGGGTCGAACATCTTCTCGCTCGGGTTGGTCGGATCGTTGCCTCTGTCGCCGGAAGCGAAGGTATAGGCGAGGGCGATCGCCGGTTCCCAGGTCACGTCGAAGACGTAAACCGCCCCGAGATCGAAGCCGAAGGCCCGGATTGACTCGTCGGAAGTCATCCCGACTTGCCGGTAATTCCCGAACTGGTAGGCGAACTCGCCCCAGATATCGAAAGCCTCCACCGGGGAGGCATCAAACCTCAGTCCGACCGCCACCGGGGCATTCTTGGTGTAGCCGTAATCATCCACCACATCCAACGCATCCCGCTTAGCGAAGACGTAACCTTCCATCGTCCAGTAGTCGGCCATAAAGTTCATATTCGCGCCGAAGAGGTCCTCGGAATCGCTGGCGCTATCGCTTCCCCGGCCGCCCGGCAAATTGGACTCCGCCAGTCGGGAATAGAAGATATCGATCGTCCAGGGATAGAAATCCAGGATGTTTCGCCAGGCGTCAAACTTGTATTCCCATTCCCGGCTGCTGATAAGAAAGCCCCGGCCGTAGTTGAGATACTGCCGGCCGACCCGGGTGGTCCAGGGGGTATAGTAGATCTCGCTGAGCTGGAGATAAGCCTCGGCGACATTGACGTCCCACTCGTTTTCGGCCCGCCAGTTACCCTCTTCATCAACCACCTCCCGGCCCCAGAGACCGTCGGCCTCCACCGTGGCCACCGCCCAGACGTTATCGGTCAGGTCGGCCTCGACCGAGAGCCGGCTCCGCTGGCGGATGTAGAAATCCTCGTGCTTTTCCGTGTCATCGACACTGAAAAGATTCCGGTTGTAGTAGGCCCGGGTCCGGATATCTCCCCCCAGGCGGACGTTCTGCACCGCCGCGTAAGCGGACGACGCGGCGGAGGCGATCATCGCCGCCGCCAGCAAGACTGCCAGCACTTTCTTCATATTAACATCCTCCATCAATGCCGGTTGTATTGTATCTATTTACCTAACACCGGCGTCCGGGCCGCGCGCAACAGGAGGCCGGGAAAATCCGGTGGTTACTTTGAGGGGATATGAATACCAAAAATCCGCCGCCGCGGTCAAGAATAAAATCGCCGGACCAACTCGAATTATCCTGACAGTTATTGAGAATACTCTAAAGCCACCCATTCATCCCGGGCCAGCAGGGCGTAGGGGCTCTCGGGGTATCTCTGAAATAACTCCCCGAAGGCCGACCGGGCCTCGTCAGCGCGGCCCGCTTCCAGCAGGGCGCGCCCCCGGTTGAACGCCGCTTCCGGGGCCACGGCCGAGTCCGGGTACCGCGCGATGACCAGGTTGTAATTATCGATCGCTTCGTCCCGGCGGCCCTCGGCCTCCAGGGTCGAAGCCAGGCCGACCTGGGCGAAGGGGGCCAGGAGATGTTCCGGATACCTCTCCTGGAACAGCAGATAGGAAGAGCGGGCCGCCGCGAAATTCCCCTCGGAGAATTCGAAGGCCGCCGCCTGGATCAGAGCCAGGGGGGCCGAGGGGGTCTCGGGGTAGTTCTCGTAAACGACTCTCAGATCCTGGCCGGATTGGGCGGCGCTGAGGGCCTCGGCGGCCGAGGCCTCCCGGCTGGAGGCCCGGTAGGAGGAGACCGCGAAGACCACCGCCGCGGCTACCACCGCGACCGCCAGGACAATCAGCCCGAGCCGGTGGCGCTGGAAGAAGGAGGCGGAAGCGGCGACCGCGTCGACCAGGCCGTCGTGCTTCATCTCCTTGACGGTTACTTTTTTTCTCGGCATCGGAGTATCCGGTGATCGGTATTCGGTGACCGGCGGATCAGGATAGGTGAATCACCTGGTGGTTTTCAAGGGGAATTATCGCCGGGCCGGACCCGAAAGAGGAGGAAGGTCTCGTTGACGGCCGGGTCCTCCTCGTAGTGGAGCAGCTGAAAGTGTTCCAGTTCCCGGGTCCGGTAGAGCATCTTGAAGAGGGCGGTCTCCTGGAGGCGGTCCATCGTACGAATACCCATCTGCTCGGGCCGGTAGATGATATCCGGGGAGAAGCTGTACTGGAATTCCCCGGACTCCGGACTGTAACGGAGAAGCTTGAAGTACTTCGTCGAGACCACGATGTAATCGAGGTTTCGGGCTCTCATCGAGAGGGCGGCGGCCTCTTCGCTCATCCAGTAGAGACGGGGCAGCTGGAAGTCGATGTTTTCCGGGGAGAGTTCCGATTCGACCCCGGAGATGGCTTCGACCATATAGCCGTCGCTCCAGGGGACGAAAGCCCTCCCCTCCCCTCCGGAATATTCTTCCAGCCAGCGGTAGAGCCGGTACTCGCCCTCGGTGCTCTTCGGGGTCTGGTTCATCGAGGGGATCACGGTGGCGAAGAGCCAGCAGACCAGGGCCACCCCGGTGGGGAAACGGCGGTAATCTCTGGTATCCCCGGGCAGGTAGAAAAAGCAGACCAGGGTCCCGAATAGAGGGGGGGCGAGAAAACGGAGATTCCTCCAGAACCACTCCGGCCCCATAACCAGGAATAGGCCGGCCAGAATGACGATGACGGCCAGGGAAGCCGACCTCAGGTAGAGATATGTTTTTTTTCTCTCCTTCCGGCCGGGCCGGGGGCGGGTGGCCGCCAGCAGGACCATCAAGAGACCGGCGACCAGGAGGCAGAGCTGGACCGTCCAGTAACGGCGAACGACGTCGTTGATCTCCCGGACCCGGCTCAGGATCGAGTTGACGGCCTCGACCTGAGCGGCCCGGGGCAGACTGGTGATCCCCTCCAGAAGCCGGATCTGGTCGGGTTTCCCCAGTTCCCGGGCCTGGAACATCGCTCCGCCGAGGATGGCGCCGATCATCACCCAGAGAACGGTCAGGGAGACCACCGACCAGATCCAGCCCGGTTTCCGGGAGCGGGCGATCCATTGCTGGAGCGTATATACGATCACCCCCATTGTTGCCAGGGCGAAGAAAATAAAGAGGTAGGTAAATCCGGAGGCCGTTCTCAACAGGCCCCCCGGGACAGAGGGTACGGTGAACACCCCCCAGCTCTCCCGGAGGCCGGGGCTGGAAAGCAGAACAAACCCGGAGAAGACGGCCAGGAGGCTGAGCAGCAAGACGGCCAGAGAAGTCCCCGACCGCCGCGGGCTCGCCGGCCACTGGATGAAGTAATAGATAAAGAGGGCATAGACCGGGAAGAAGACCGCGTACTCGGTCGAATACCTACCGCCGAACTCGCCGATGATGTAGGTCATCCAGGCGGCCAGGATCCAGCCGTAGGCCGGCTTCCAGTTGACAAAGGCCAGGGCCCCCATCAGGGCGAAGCCGAAGGAGAGGGGGCGGGTCCCCCGGTCTGCGGTGCGGGAGGCGAGGTATCCGGTCATCAGCAGGACCAACCCCAGCATATCCTTCTTCTTCACCGCCACGTAGACCCCGACCGGGAGGAAGAAGAAGAGAAAGTTGAAACGGAGCCAGTAATCCCCCAGCGAACTGCCCAGCAGGTCCCCCGAGCCGGCCCGGATCTGGGCCCGGACGTCGATCCCCCGGGTCTCCAGGGCGAGGTCGAAGATCCTCTCCATCATCGGGGGCATCAGGAAGAACTTGGCCAGCAGGAGGATGACGACGATCACCCCCAGGGAGACCAGGAAAAACAGGTATCCCTCCCCCCGGCGGGGGCCGGCCAGGGCTTTCGCCCCCCGCCAGATGAGGTAGATCAGGACCGTGCCGGCGGCGACCATTATCGTCGGCCCGACGTTGGCCCCGAGCCAGAGCGAGACCAGGGCCAGGGCGGCGAAGGGGAGACGGACCCAGCCCTTTCTCCGGAAGGCCATCAGAGTCCCGTAAAGGGTGAGGATCAGCCAGGGATAGGCGAAGATGTCGTGGGTGACCGTCCCGGCGCTGTTGAACATCGGCAGGACCATCGTCCCGTAGATCAGCCCGGCCATCAGCCCGGTTTTCTTCCCGTGGAGTTCGGAGACGAAGAGGCAGAAGACCGCGGCGTTGAGGGAGGAGTGGAGCGAGGAGGTCAGGAAGGTGGCGTAGAGGATCCCCTCCCCCCGGAAGAGAGCGCCGACCGTCCCGAGAAACCACCAGGTCGGGTCCCAGATCGAATAGAGGTCGAAGGTCCCCTTGGCCACCCCGTAGTAGAACCAGAGCTCGATCCCGCTGACGGTGTGCCATCCCCAGCGGGAAAAGAAGATCAGGGTGACCACCAGACGGGCGGAGAGGGCGAAGAGAAAGACCCCGGCCATCAGCCGCCAGACCGGGTAATCCCCGACCCGGTCCCAGAATGTCGTCTTTGGGCTCATCAGCCAGAAGCCTCGATTGACCGGAAATTATACTGTTCGGACGGGGAAAAGCAAAGGAAACCGTCAGGCCGGTTTAGGGGCCGGCCGGAGGGGGACACCGAGTTCCTCCAGGACCCGGCGGGGGCAGGAAGCGATGACCGACCCGCCGGCCCGGCGGAGCGGGATCCGACCCCGGAGCCGTTCGAGGGGAACCGGGATCACCGTCTCCCGGTCGGGGACGATCCGCCGGGGAATCCCCTCCAGTTTGCCCGCCGCTTCTCCGGTCCCGGGATGGCGGGAGATCCAGTTCTCGAGAGCCGGGGAAGACCGGCGGGCATCGGCCATGGTAATCCCTCCCGGGAGGGGGGCGAGAATTCCCTCCAGTTCCGGGGAGCCGATCTTCCGGACCGCGGCCACGTGCTGAAGCGCCCGGGGGCCGTCGATGACTTCCCGCCGGGAAGCGAAGACCTTCTCTTCAAGCGTGTCGGTCGTCTCAACCGTGAGATCGGCCGCCAGGGGGGCGGGATCGGCCCGGCAGCGCCGGGCGATCTCTTCCGAGACCCGGCAGTATTCGGCGGGAAAGCCGAGGTCGAGCATCTCCCGTTCGGTCTTCAGGCAGTACTGGCGGGAGTCGAGGGTGAAATCGGTGGCCCGGCCGAAGCGGGTCTTGATCAGGATATCGTGAAACTCCCAGTCCTCCGGCCTCTGGTAGTGGGAGTCGTTGGTCACCACCGGCGTGACCCCGAAACGACGGGACAGCTCGATCAACCCCCGGTTGGCCTCTTCTTCCTCCTCGATCCCGTGGCGGCCGAGCTCGGGATGGAAATCCCGGCCGAAGATCTCATAGTAGCGCCGGAACTCGGCTTCGGCTTCCCCGATCCCCCCGGTGACGTACTTCCGGGGGAGCGAACCCCAGAAACACCCGGAGAGGGCGATCAGCCCCCGGTGGTATTTCTCCAGGAGTTTCCAGTCCACCAGTCCCCTGACCTGGCGGAAAGAGTTCTCCAGCCAGCTGTCGTTGACCAGGCCCAGGAGGTTGGCCAGTCCCCGGTCGTCCCGGGCCAGGAGCACCAGGTGGTTGCGGTAGTTGTCGCCGCGTTCGATGCTCCGCCGGGCGTCTTCGACGAAGTAGACCTCGCAGCCGATCACCGGGTGGATACCGACCGCCCGGCAGGCCCGGTGAAAGGGGACGGCGTAATCGAGCACCCCGTGGTCGGTCAGGGCGATGGACTGCTGGCCGATATCCCGGAGGTATCCGGGCACCCGCTCCGGGTCAAGAAGACTGTCGGAGTAGGAACCGAAGAAATGGCAGTGGAGGTGGGCGAACATAGTGGGCAGTGGGGAGTGGGGAGTGGGGAGTAGTAAGCAGGAAACAGTGATCAGTAATCAGTAATCGGTAATCGGTAATCAGCGCAATCCGGGTAATTAGTGGACCAAAAAAGGGGGCGGGGCGGGGGCCTTTTCGTGAAGATTCGCGGGATTCGTGGTTTAAAAAGGGGGCGGGGCGGGGGGATTAAAATCTAAATTAGTGGTAATTCGTGTAATTAGTGAACCAAAAAAGGGGGCGGGGCGGGGGCCTTTTCGTGAAGATTAGCGAGGATTAGCGGTTAAATAAAGGGGGGCGAGGCGGGGGGTCAGGCGCCGAGGATCTCCCGGGTGGTCTTGAACTGGACCTTGGCCACCCGGACCAGGGCCTCCATCCCCTCTTTCCTGACGATCTCCTTCCCGGCCGGAATCACCAGGTCCTTCCGGTTCCCCAGGGGAAGCTTGACCTCGAACTCCTCGGAGAGCTTTTTCAGCCTGAGGACGAACTCCCCCCGGGCCAGGATCGAGGCCGCCGCCACCGCCAGGTCCGACTCCCCCCGGACCCGCTGCTCGACCTCGATCGAGCGGCCCTTCTTCATCAGCGCCCGCAAGACCAGGTCCTTGCGGCCGAACTGGTCGAGGATGGCTTTCTGACAGTTGGTCTTGGAGAGGATATTCTCGATCACCCGGGCGTGGCCCCAGGCCAGGATCCGGTTGAGGTTGCCCATCGTGGTGTAGAGCTGGTTGTAACGCTCGGGGCCGATGGCGACCACCGAGTAGCGGCACTCCCGGCGGATCACCTTCCGCAGTTCCTGGATTTTCCGGGGGGAGATCTTCTTGCTGTCGCGGACGTTGAGCTTCCTCAGCTTCTTCTCGGTCTCCGCGTTGAGAAAGACCCCGGCCACCACCAGCGGGCCGAAGTAATCGCCCTTGCCGCTCTCGTCGACCCCGATCCGGTCGCCGGTGAACTCGTTGAGGACCTCCTCGTAGCCGAACCGGACCTCCTTGAGGATATCCGGCTCGAGGAAGAACTGGACGAACTCCGCCGTCTCCCGGCCCTGAATCAGCAGCTTGCCCGACTTGTAGTAGTTGACCGAGAGCTTGCCCCGGGAAGCCCCGAAATGGGTATGGGGTACCTTCTTGAACTGGAAGCCCTTCTTCTCCAGGCCTTCCCGGAGGGCCCGGCCCTGGGCGACGTCCAGTTTCACGGTGTAAGAGGTGACTTTTCTTTCTACAGTGTCCACAGGTAGAGCAGCCTCGGGGTCTGGGGTTTGAAGAGTTCCTGGAAATCGAACCCGGCAGCGGGGGACAACCCCCGGCCGAGGCGGCCCCGGAAAAGATCGAAGAAGGAGTGAACCCGGCGATACTTGATCACGGTCGCCTCCTCGATCCCGGCCAGTTCGCGGGCCCGGGCGATCGCCGTATCCCGGTAGCCGACCTCGTCCACCAGGTCATAATCGAGGGCCTGGGTCCCGGTGAAGATCGCCCCCCCGGCCACCGCCTCCAGCCGGTCACCGTCGAGATGGCGGCCCTCGGCCACCACGTTCAGAAACCGCTGGTACATCTCTTCAATCACCCCCTCCAGCATCGCCCGCTCCGAAGGGGTGAGGTCCCGAAAGGGGGAGAGGACGTCCTTCTCCTCGCCCCGCTTGATGGTGACGTCCCGGACCCCGATCTTCTCCATCAGAACCTCCAGGTTCAGGGTCTGGATGATCACCCCGATACTGCCGGTAATCGTGGTCGGGTGGGCGACGATCCAGTCGGAGGGGCAGGCGACATAGTAACCGCCGGAGGCGGCCAGATCCTCGAGGGCGGCCACCACCACTTTCCCGGATTCGGCCAGTTCTTTAACCCGGTGGTAGATGATGTCGCTGGCGGTGATCCCCCCTCCCGGACTGTCGATCTGCAGAACCACCGCCTTGACCGCCGGGTCCTCAGCGGCGGACCGGAGCCGCTCCACCACCTGTTGCCCCAGGCTCTCCCGCTCCCAGATCGACCGGGGCTCGCTGAAGGTGATCAGGCCCCGGACCGGGATCAGGACGATCTTGTCCTCCCCCACCCCTTCAACGACCACCTCGGTAAACCGTTCCCGGCGCGCCCGGGCGGGCTCGCGAGCCAACCCCTGGACCAGGACGGCGTTGACGATCAGGCTGATCAGCAGACCTCCGGCCAGGCCGGTGAAGAGGACCCAGAGCAGGACCTTCGGCCAGACTTTCTTCTTTCTGACCACGTAAACCGGGGCGTTGGGCGGCAATCTCTCTTCCATCTCGGTCACCTCGCTCTCCTGGGGGCGGTTCCCCGGCACACCCCGCCCGGTTAAACCGGATCCGCGACCCGGGACGGGAAAAAACCAGAGGCCGGGGGTCGATCAGTAATTGGTTCCGCCGGAACCGGCGGCGTCCTGGGCCTTGATAATCTTCAACCCGGCGCTGGCCCCGAGCCGGGTCGCCCCGGCCTTGACCATCGCCTCGGCATCCTCGAAGTTTCTCACCCCGCCGGAGGCCTTGACCCCGATCTCCGGCCCCACGGTCCGGCGCATCAGGGCGATATCCTCGACGGTCGCCCCGCCGGTGGAGAAACCGGTCGAGGTCTTGACGAAATCGGCCCCCGCCTCCACCGAGAGCTGGCAGGCCCTGACCTTTTCCTCGTCGGTCAGCAGGCAGGTCTCGAGGATCACCTTGACCAGGATGTTGGGCCGGGTGGCCCGGACCACCGCCCGGATGTCCTCCCGGACCCGGGAGTACTGCCGGGACTTGATCAGCCCGACGTTGATCACCATATCGACCTCGCCCGCCCCCTTTCCGATCGTATCCCGGGTCTCGTAGGCCTTGGCCCCGGTGGTGGTGGCCCCGAGGGGGAAGCCGATCACCGTGCAGACCTTGACCCCGGACCTTCGGAGCAGCCTGGCGCAGAGGTCGACCCAGATCGGGTTGACGCAGACCGAGGCGAAGCAGTAGGTGGCCGCCTCCCGGCAGAGCTGGGTAATCTGCTCCTCGGTGGCGTCCGGCTTGAGCAGGGTGTGATCGATCATCCGGGCGATCCGGGCCTCCACCGGCCCGATCCCCAACTGGGTGCTCAGCCGGCAGACCCCGCCGGAGATCAGGCCTTCGATGAAGTCGGGCCGGTTGGTCACGCATTGCCCGCATTCCTCACAGCTGAGCCCGTTTTCCAGGGCGCAGGCGGCGGATGACGCGGCCGGGGCAGTCCGGGTGGTCCCCCGGAGGGCGGTCATCACCTCCCGGGTGACCCGATCAACCAGTAACTGGGTATCCATCAGTAAATTCTTCTCCAAATAATCCTGGTGTTCAATTGATTGTAAACACGAAACCGGAAGCGGACCGATTATTGTCTCCGGCGCTCGATGGCCATTACCTTGTTGACCCGGGGCCAGTGGCGACCGCCGGCGAAGGCGGTGGTCAGCCAGAGATCGACGATCTCGGCGGCCAGGGCAAACTCGAGGATCTTTCCGCCCAGGGTCAGGACATTGGCGTCGTTATGCTCGCGGGAGGAGCGGGCGGTGGTCAGGTCGTAGCACATCGCCGCCCGGATCCCCCGGACCTTGTTGGCGGCCATCGCCGAGGCCATCCCCAGCGAATCGATCATAATCCCCCGGTCGCAATCACCGGAGGCGACCGCCCGGGCCACCTTCACGGCGAAGTCGGGGTAATCGACGGCCGCGCTCGAGTCGGTGCCCTGGTCGGCGACCCGGTACCCCTTGCTCTCCAGAAACTTGACCAGCGACTCCTTGAGGGGGAAGCCGCCGTGATCGGCCCCGATGGCGATCTTCTTCACCGTCCCCTTGTTTTCCGTAACGTTGCTCATCGGGGCCTGGTTGGCGGGGGCGGGGGAGATCCTGCCAGTCTGGCTGATCACTTCCTCGACGATGCGTTCGATCCGGTTCCGGTCCATCTATACCTGCTGTTTGAATTAAGAAGTTTTCCCGGGTAAAACAACCGTGTTATTATGGATCAGGTCAACCCGGCGGGTCAACATTTTTTCTTCGGCCGGGGGCGGAAAACGATGTACGAAAAAATCGACAGCGATCTCCGGAAAAGAATCGAGGACGTGGTGGGGACGGAGAACCTCCTCTCCCTCCCCGAGGAACTGGAGGACTACGGACGGGACGAAACCCCGGGGCTGAGCGCCCGGCCGGAGGCGGCCGTCCGGCCGGGGACGGCGGGGGAGATCTCCGCCCTGCTGAAACTGGCCAACGAGTACCGGTTCCCGGTCCTGGCCCGCGGGGGGGGGACCGGGGTCACCGGGGGAGCGGTCCCGGTCCACGGGGGACTGGTGATCGGCCTGGAGCGGATGAACCGGGTGGTGGAGATCGACGAGAAGAATATGATGGCGGTGGTCGAGGCCGGGGTGATCACCGAAAACCTGCACCGGGCGGTGGAGGAGCGGGGACTATTCTATCCCCCCGACCCCGCCAGTCTCGACAGCTGCACCCTGGGGGGCAACCTGGCCGAGGACGCCGGGGGTCCCCGGGCGGTCAAGTACGGTGTGACCCGGGATTACCTGACCGGGGTGGAAGCGATCCTCCCCGGCGGGGAGATCATCGACTACGGCGGAAAGACGGTCAAGAACGCCACCGGCTACAACCTCCTCCACCTCCTGATCGGGTCGGAGGGGACGCTGGGGATAGCCTCCCGGATCACCGCCCGGCTCCTGGTCAAACCGGAGATCCGGGTCGACCTCCTGGTCCCCTTCCCCTCCTACCGGGAAGCGGTGGAGGCCGTGGCCGCCATCCAGAAGCGCCGGCTGGCGCCGACCGCGATCGAGTTTATGGACCGGCAATGCCTGGAGATCAGCCGGCGGGTCCTCCAGAACCCGGTCCCCTTCGACGACGCCGCCGCCCACCTCCTGATCGAGGTCGACGGGGACGAACCCGGCCGGGTGGAGAAACGCTACGAGGCGATCGGGGAGATCTGCCTGGAGGGGGGGGCGGCGGATATCAGGGTCGCCGACTCCCCCCGCTACCAGGAACAGATCTGGGAGACCCGGAGGAAGCTGCGGGACTCGATCAAGACCGTCAGCCCGGTCAAGGTCAGCCAGGACGTGGTCGTCCCCCGGATGGAGATCGCCGCGCTCCTGGCCGGGATCGAACAGATCGGCAAGAGCCGCGGGGTGGAGATCATCTCCTACGGGCACGCCGGCGACGGCAACGTCCACGTCAACTTTTTGAAGCGGGACCGGGAGGAGGCCGGATGGCGGGAGGCGGTCGGGAAGGCCGTCCCCGAGCTTTTCCAACTCGCCGTCCGGCTGGGGGGAACGATCTCCGGCGAACACGGGATCGGGTTCAGCAAGCGGGATTACCTCTCCCTGGCCCTGAATCCGGCGGCGATCGCGGCGATGCGGTCGATCAAGCGGTCCCTCGACCCCGGCAACATCCTCAACCCCGGCAAGATCTTCCCTGTTGACGAGGGGAAAAAATAACTGGTCTAACCGCGGATTTTTGCTATAAGTAATAGCTCCCAAGATGATTTCCCTAACAATATTATTTCCCGAGGAAAAATTATAATGCAGCTGGCGCAGGTAGCGGGAACGGTGGTGGCTTCGAGAAAAGACGAGAAGATGGTCGGGGTCCGCTTCCTGGTCCTGAAGGACCTCGACCTGGAAAACCGCCCCAGCGGCGGCTCGGTGATCGCCGCCGACCCGGTCGGGGCCGACCGGGGAGAGGTGGTCATTTATTCCAAGGGAAGTTCCGCCCGCCAGACAGAGATCACCCGCGACCGCCCCAACGACGCCGTAATCTGCGGCATCGTCGACCAGTGGGAAGTCGGCGGGGCGGAGAAATATCGGAAAATATAATGCCGGGGCGAGGCACGCCTCGCCCGAACAATTTTTTCGGAGAACTATTTTGAACCTGGGAAGGGTAATCGGCACCGTGATCAGCACCCGGAAGGTGGAATCCTTCGACGGGGTCAAGCTGCTGATCGTCCAGCCCCTCGACGAGGACCTCAAGGTCCGGGGCGAGCCGGTGGTGGCCTGCGACACCCAGCAGGCCGGGCCGGGGCAGATCGTCACCTTCATCGGCGGGCGGGAGGCCTCGCTGCCGCTGCCCGAACCCTTCAACCCCTCCGACGCCACCATAACATCGATAGTCGACGAGGTTTCCCTGGCCGCCCGGCAAAAATAACGCCGCGCCGCCCGGATACAAACATCAGGCGCCGAAAACATACGCCGCGCCGCCCGGAACCCAACACGGAAATTATCCCTAATGAAGATCGCCCGGATAATCGGAACCGTCGTCTCGACCCTGAAGCTGGACCAGTACGCCGGGGAAAAACTGCTGTTGGCCCGGATCCTCGACCCCGACGGTTCCGATACCCCCGAGACCGTGGTGGCCTTCGACCGCTGCCAGGCGGGCGAGGGCGACGTGGTCCTGATGATCGACGAAGGTAACAGCGCCCGCCAGGTCCTGGAGACCGGGTCGACCGGGGTGGTCCGGGCGGTCTGCGTCGGTTACATCGACTCGGTCAACATCCACCCCTCCCCCGCCGAGTCCTTCGGGGCTTGAAATCCGCGGGGCGGATTTCCAGGTTACCTATCCCTCCGGCCGGTCCTTTTGCCGTTTAAACTCCCGCCTGACCCGGTTGAAGAAACCGATCGCCTCCGGGGTCCGGTAGTCGGCGTAGGTCCACTCCCAGGGGTGGTAGCTCCCGTCCTGGAAATAGCAGGTGGACTGGGCGTAGATCCCCCGGCCGAGATAGACCCGGTAGGTGGCGTCCTTGGTGGTGGCCAGGACCAGTTTCGACAGGTCGAGGAAACCCGGGTCGAGGTTGGCCGTCCGCTTCCCCCCCTCGGAGAGTTCCTCCTCCAGCCGGTTGGTCTCCAGCTTGGTCTCCGCCAGTTCCCCGGGACCGACCAGGTTCTCGAAGGAGAGATAACGGCGGAGAATCCCCTCCCCCAGTTCCTCGTCGTAATAGGAGGTGAAGTCGAAGGGGAAGGCAGCGCTCTGAAGATCCACCGGTCCGAATCGCTCCGTCAGGGCCGCCCGGCCCCGCTCCAGCCGATCGGAACCGGCGGCCAGCAGGCCGCAGATCAGCTTGACCGGCCGGGGTTGTCGGGTCTGGCCCACCGTCAATTCCTCGCCGGGTTCATTTCCGGCCGGCGGAACCGGCCGGGGTGAGCCAATTTTCCAGCTTCAGATCGGGGACCCGGAGAAATTCCCGGGTGTTGTTGGTGACCAGGATCAGCCCTTCGTGGAGGGCGTGGGCGGCGATCAGGAGATCGTAGCCGCCGATGGGAGTTCCCGCCGCCTGGAGGCGGGCGCGGATCTCGCCGAACCTGATGGCGGCGGCGGAGGGAAAATCCAGCAACTCCAACGGGCCGAGAAATTCGGTCAGGGCCAGTTGATTCTCTTCCGGCCGCGAACTGCGGGAGACCCCGAACTGGAGTTCGCAATAGGTGATCGCCGAGACTCCGACATCCCCGACCTGGAGTTTCCGGAAACGGGCATACAGTTCAGGAGGGGAGCGCTTGATGATATAGATACAGATATTGGTATCCAGGAGGTAGCGCATCAATCCAGGCTCTCCCGCTCGGGGACGGTATCCTGATCGCGATCAGACATAAAGTCATCCGTGAAGTGCCGGGAGGCTTCAAACATAGACTTCCAGGGGTCGTCCTCGGGAAGCAGAACCACGCAGTTCCCCAGGCGCTGGATATTAACCGCCTTCCCGGAGAACCGGAATTCCTTGGGGAGCCGGACGGCCTGGCTCTGCCCGTTCTTGAATAGTTTGGCTGTTTTCATACCCGAATAGTATATACACGTTAGTATAGACGTCAAGACGCAATTCGTAAAATCAGTAAGGCGCCGCGCGATACAATACCCCGTTGGGGCACGGCATACCGTGCCCCTACAAAACCAAAACCCACCAGAAATTCCGGGACCGGGTTATCCCCGGGTCAGGAAACGTCCGTATCCCCCTTCGGCCAGGATGCCGGCGCCGGCGCGGTAGACGGTCCTGCCCCGGACAATGGTCTCCATCACCCGGCCTTTGAACTCGCGCCCCTCGAAGGGGGTGATGTGACCCCTGGAGAGGAAGTCGGCCCCGGTCACCTTCCAGGATTGGCCGGGGTCGATCAGGACCAGGTCGCCGTCGGTCCCGGTCTCGATCGCCCCCTTGTCGGGGTAGAGGCCGTAGCGGCGGGCGGCGTTTTCCGAGGTGACTTCGACCAGGCGCTTCAGGCTCAAACGCCCCTGGAGATAGCCCTCGGAAAAGACGTAGGGCAGCAGGGTCCCGGTCCCGGGCATACCGGCGTAATCGGTCCAGACCGAGCCGGTATTCTTCCCCTCCGCCGGGCAGGGGGCGTGATCGGAGGCGACGAAGTCGATGCCACCCGAGGCCAACAGATCCCAGAGCTCCTCCCGGTTCCCCGCCCGTTTAACCGGCGGGGGGGTCTTGAGAGGGGAACCCAGCCTGATGAAGTCGTCGAGGTTGAACTCCAGCAGGTGGGGGCAGGTCTCGCAGGTGGCGGAAGCGGCCGCGGTCAGCCGGGCCGCCTTACCGGTGGAGAGATGGACCAGGTGGAGGTCGGCCCCGGCCTCTTCGGCCAGCTCGAGGGCGGAACGGACGGCCAGGATCTCGGCCATTTCGGGGCGGGAGTTATAATAGTAAACCGGGGTGTCGCCCCGGGCCAGATAGTACTCGGTGGCGGCGGAGACGTAGCTGAAATCCTCGGCGTGGAGCAGCACCGTCACCCCCAGTTCCGCCGCCCGCTGGAGGATCAGCCGGAACTGGAAGGTGTTGATCGCCGAAAAGAGCTCCATCACGGAGATGTAGTAGACCTTGAAGCCGAAGACGATCTCGGCCAGCCGGAGAAAGTTGTCCGGATAACCTTCTCCCATCGACTGGCAGCAGACCCCGCCGTAGAACCCGTAGTCGATCACCGCCTTCTTCTCCACCGCCTTAAGCTTCTCTTCCAGGTTGGCGACCGTGGTCACCGGGGGGATCGAGGTGCAGGGCATATCGATCACGGTGGTGATCCCCCCGGAAGCGGCGAAACGGCTCCCGGCGGCGAAGTCCTCCCGGTCGGTGAAACCGGGGTCGTCGAAGTGGACGTGGGGGTCGATCCCCCCGGGGAGGACCAGCATCCCCCGGGCCTCGACGACCTCCTCGTCCCCGGAGAGGCCCGGTCCCAGTTCGACGATCTTTCCATCCCGGATCCGGATATCCAGCGCCTCCGGTTCTTCCCGTCCGGGGAGGACGACCTGTCCGTTCCTGATAATCATTCTGAACTTATTCACCCGCGGCGCGAGGCCGCGGGGGCCTATAGGGTCTATGATTTTACCTCGATTTAATGAATTGATTCACCTGCCGGTCAAGCCGGCAGGGATCTTATCCGCGGCGCGAGGCCGTGGGGTTCAGTGATCGGTGATCAAGTAATCAGCAGCAGGATTCCGGTTGCTGGTCGCTGCTCACTGACCACTGATTACTGACTACTGATTACCGGTCTTCTTCCAGGGCATCTCCGGGACGACGGCCGGCTGGCGGAAGACCGACTTCCGGAGCTTCGAGAAGATTTCCGGGGTGGAGACCATCGAGTCGTAGGAGAAGAGGACGATCCCGTCGGCCCCGGCCTGCCGGGCGTCGGCGATCTGCCTCAGCAGAACTTCCGGCTGGTCCTTGAGCAGGTACTCGCCGAGACCGACGTAGACCTGGCGCTCGCCCCGGGCGGCCAGGGCCGACCAGGTCAGGTACCTGGCCAGGCGGGGGTCGACCCCGTAATTCATCGTGGCCACGAAGTCCACTTTGCCCTCCTCCAGCCATCTCCGCCAGTCCTGGAAGGAACTGAGGTAGGCCCGGTCGGCCCAGGCGATCCCGGCCACGGAGAAGGCCAGGGCGGGGTTCATCCTCCGGACCAGCTCCCCGGCGTCGGCGACGAAATTATTCAACTGGAGCCGGCGCCAGTTGTCCCAGGCCTGGCAGTTGGAGCGGGTGATCTCCATCGTCAGGGGGTCGATCCCGGTCTTCTCCCGGAAACGCCGGACCGACTCCTTGCCGTAGCCGAGGTCGTGGCGGTTGGCCCAGAAGGAACCGGCGTAGGGGGAGTTGAAGGGGTAACGGATGAAGTCGAGGTGGATCCCGGAGATCCCGGGGTACTTCCGGATCACCTCGGCGATCAGGTGCCTCAGGTAGAGCGAGACCCGGGGGTCGCCGGGGTCGATCCAGTAACCGCCGTCGGGGAGGCGGGCGGCCGGATAATCGAGGAGGGAGACGCCCTTGCCGTCCCGGGTGACGATATCCTCCCCGAACCGGCGCAGGACCGGCGACTTCCGGTCCCGCCCGATCCGGAACATATTCAGCCAGGCGTGGACCTGGATACCCCGCTCCGAGGCCCGCTCGACCAGGTAGGCCAGGGGGTCGATCTCCTCTTTCCGGGAAATCTCCCGGAAGGGGGTGGTGTCGGCGTACTCCGAGTCGTACCAGGCCCGGTCGTGGCGGTAAATCTGGGCGAAGATCAGGTTGAACCCGCCCTCGGCGGCGCGGCTGACCAGCCGGTCGATCCCCTCCCGGGTGTCCAGGGTCCGCTCGGTCCCCTCGCAATCCACCCAGAGGCCCCGGGCTTCCCGGACCGGACGGGCGGACGCGGCGGGGGCCGCGAGAACCGGCAACACCACGATCGTCAATGCCAGGAGAAGATTTTTCACGGTCTTACCCGCCCGCGGGGAAGCCCCGGACCGGAAGGGACTGGATCAGTAAGGAACGCCGAAGCTGGGCTGGCTTTCCCAGGGTTCCGGTTCCGCCCAGGGTATGGACGACCCGCCCTCGGGCGCGGCGCAGCCGGAGAGAAATATGGCGGCGGCGGCCAGGAGGAGGACCGGGAGCACGAGCCTGCCGGTTTTTCGGATCGGCCTGTCGGCAACTCTATTCATAATGGGATAAATTACTTGATCGGGGCGGGCCGGTCAAGGGGGGAATGCAGCCGGCCGGTGAGCCTCTCCACCTGGAGGGAGAAAGCCTCCAGCCGGGCCTCGGTCACCTGGGGAAAGGCGTTGCCGTCGGTCTCCAGGGAGAGAAACGGCAGGACGGGAAATTCCTCCAGAACCCGGGCGGCCACCCCGTCATCCCCGGTCAGCCGCCGTTTCTCCTCGGAGAGGCGGCTGGAGATCACCGACTCCGCCAGCCTGGCGGGCATACAGCCGAAGGGACCGAGGGAGATCCCCCCGGAGACCTCGTCGATGATCTCGGTGTAGGCCGAGCCGATGGTCAGGATCGCCTCGCCGGTGACGTGGGGGGAGATCGAGCCCCGGGCCGCCTCGATATAGCGGCGGACGTCCACCGGGCGGCTCTCGCAGAGCCCGGAAGCGGCCAGAATCTTCCGGATCCGGCCTTCCACCCATCGCCGCCAGCCGCCTTCCAGCCGGTTGGCCAGCTTGGCGGCGAACGGGGAACGGTCGAATTCCAGGTCGTTGCGCACGCAGTAATCGGTGTAGTAGAGCCACTCGTAGACCGGGGCGATCCGGGTGACGATCCCCCGGGCGGCAAGTTTTTCGACCAGGCCCCTCCGGGAGAAGGCGTCGGTGCGGACATAGATCTCGCCGGAGAGGAGAACCTTCCCGGCCCGGGAATAGGGCTTCTTCAGGGGTATCCGGGAAAACCGCTCCGCCGACCGGGCCAGGGTTTTTCGGAATCCGCTCCCGGAGGGGCCGGCCAGCGCCCGGAAGATTTGTTCGGATTCCTCTCCGAAGATCTCCAGCGCCCCGGCCGGGTCTTCGGCCAGGGCCAGCAGGGAGCTGCGGACGCATTCCAATCCGTCGGCGGTAACCAGCCCCGACCAGGCCTTCCGGGCAAACCTCCGGTCGAGCCCGGCGTAACTGTCGGTCGAGGTCGGGGAGAGCAGGGCGACGTCGGGGATCCGCAGGTCCTCGAGGAGGTTGTTCATCAGCACGCTGTACTGGCCGAAGCGGCAGGGGCCGTCGGACCGGGGCATAAAATAGACCAGGATCTCCTCCGGGTCCCGGGGGCGGTCGAGGTACTTGAGGAGGCTGCCCAGGGTGAGCTGGAGGGGCAGGCACTCCTTGCAGGTCGAGTAGGCCTTGGCCCTCCTCAGTTCCTCTTCCCCGGGGTCGGGGACCGGGGTGGCCTTAATCCCGCAATGCTCCAGGGCGGCGGCAAAGCCCCGGGAGACCAGGCTGCCCATCGAGGGCAGCAGCACCCGGACCCGGTCATCCCGGAGAGAGACGCTCTCTCCCGAGGAATCGGTCACCATCAGGCCGCCGCGGCCGGGGGTGATCCGGGCGGGTCGGAAGGGCCCGGCCGACCGGGGGGGGCGGGGGGAGCTTTTCTCCAGCCGGGAGTACCCGCCGATGATGTCGAGATAAGCGTCGATCCGGGTATCCAGCCCGGCGTCGGCGGTGTGGCTGTCCAGTTCCAGGATCAGCGAGGGCTTCTCCCCCATCCGTCTCCGGAAGTACCCGGTGAGAAAGGAGTCCGGGCCGCAGCTGAAATTGGTGACGTAAACGCCGAAGAGTTGCGGGTGGCGGGCGACCAGCTCGGCGGCCTGCATAATCGCCTGGCCGGAGGCCCAGTACATCGTGGAGGGGGGGGCGACGTCTTCCAGGTCCAGCATATCGATAGTGAGCACCGTCTCCCCCCGGGTGGCCAGCTTCCGGGGGATACCCTTGTTCGCCGAGGAGGCGAAGGCGTTATAGGGCCGGCCGAAGACGACAATCGCCCGCCGGCCGGGATCCCGCCGCAGCTGTTCGAGGACCCGGCGGCCGGTTCTCTTCAGCTCCCGCTGGAACTCCAGCTGAACCCCAACCGCCGCGGCGTAGGCCCGCCGGGAACGCCGCGGAGAAAAACCCAGTTGGCGGCCGGCCGCCATAAACTCTTTTTCGGCGGATGCAAAACCCCGGCTGAAGTCGAGCACCGGGGAGATGACCCGGGGGGAACGGAGGCGGGGAAAGACCGCCTTCAGGTAGTAGGGCTCGCCCTGGGAGAGGACGCAGGCGACACCCTTGGCCAGCCCCCCCGGGACCCGGAGTCCCTTGACCTGGGGCAGGAAGATATAATCCGGCTCCAGCCGGAGGAGGTCGGCCATATAGCCGTGGCTGATCTCCACCGGGTAGCAGAAAGGCGCCGACTGCCGGGCGATCCCCTCCGGATCGATCCTCTCCGGCAGGACCGTCTCCAGCCCGAGTTCGGCCAGGAAGCCGGAGAAGAGCGGCAGCAGGGTGAGGTTGTTCAAGGACCGGTTGATCCCGACCCGGGGCCGGCCGGTCCGCTCTCCCCCGGCCCGGACCAAGCCTGCCCGGTGGAGAAGTTTCTCCCGGAACGAGACCAGGTCCTCTCCCCTCCCCGGGGCGCCGTCATCCTCGAACAGGTTGTCATAGCGGTTGCAGATCCCGCCGAAGGGATACCGCTTCCCCTCGATCTCGACCACGGAGATCGAGCATTTCCGGTCGCAGTCCCGGTCGTCACCCCGGCAGGTAAAGGGCCGGCGGTAGGCGATCTCCCGTCCGGAGAGGGTGTCCAGGGAGACCGTTTTCTCGCTCAGCACCCCTTCCCGGAGCCGACGGGCGGCGACCAGGGCGACCCCGAACGCCCCCATCAGCCCGGGGTCGGGGGGGACGACGATACTGGTGCCGGTCAGCGAGGCCATCGCCGCCGGGACGGCCCGGTTGTAGCAGACCCCGCCCTGCATAAATATCTTCTTCCCGACCGGGCGGCTGCCCTTGACCCGGTGGGAGTAGTTCATACAGACCGAGTAGACCAGGCCGGCGGAGATGTCCTCGGCGGAGACCCCTTCCTGGATGGCGTTCTTGATGTCGCTGGAGATGAAGGCGGCGCACTGGTCGTTGAAATTGACCGGGTTTCTGCCCCCCATCGCCCGGTCGGCGATCTCGGCCGTCCCGATGTTCAGCGACTCCGCCGCCGCCTCCTCGAGAAAGGAGCCGGTCCCGGCGCCGCAGGCTTCGTTCATCGCGTAGTCGGAGGGTATCCCGGCGGTGATCGAGGTGTACTTGGCGTCCTGGCCGCCGATCTCGAAGATGGTGTCGACTTCCGGGTCGAAGTAGAGGGCGGCCTCGGCGTGGGCGATGATCTCGTTGACGACGCAGTCCGACATCCCCTGGAGGGCGACGATGTGCCTACCGGAACCGGTGACGCTATGCTGGATTATCCTGACCCCGGCGCCGTTGATCCGGGCGGCCAGGCCGCGGTAGCATTTTCTGGCCGCCCCGACCGGGTCCCCGTCGGTCCTCAGGTAAACCCCGGCCAGGCAGACCGCGTCGGCCTCCCGGACCAGGACCGCCTTGGTCGTGGTCGAACCGACGTCTATCCCCAGGATACACCGGTCCCCGTCGGCGGCGGGCTGATACTCCGGGGTATGGTAGGTGACCTTGCCGGCGGCGGCGGCCAGCGGGGGCAGGGTTTGGAAGGAGGTGGAGTTCTCCCGGAAGAGGGTTTTCCCCGGGGGGGGACTTTCATTCTCCGCCGCCCAGATCGCCGCTCCCAGGGCCTCGAAATACCCGGCCTCTTCGGGGACCGTCACCCGCTCCAGGCTCTCCCGGAGAAACCGGACCATATTCCGGTTCCGGGCGGTCCCCCCGGTGAGGATGATCTCCCCGGCCCCGGCCTTCCCCAGCAGCTCGATGATCCGCTCGGCCATCATCCGGGAGAGGCCGGCCAGGACCCGGTCCTTCCTTTCCCCCTTGTTCAGGGCGTGGGTGCAGTCGCTCTTGCAGAAGACCGAGCAGCGGCCGGACAACGGGTAGGGGTCCCGGAGGTCCTGGAGGTCGGGGACCTGGTCGATCCCGATCCCCAGCCGCTTGATCTGCTGGAGGAAGAACTCCCCGGTGCCGGAGGCGCACTTTCCCCCGGTATGGACGGAGCTGATCCGGCCGGAATCGTCGAGGCGGTAAACCATAAAGGTCTCGCCGCCGGCGCTGACGATGGCCCCGGCGGGGGGGTAGCGGTCCCTGACCGCCCCGTAGGCGAGTTCCACCGCTTCCGGTTCGGAGATCCGGGAGAGGGTGACCAGGTTCTTGAACTTCCGGCCGGTCACGGCCGTCGGGTAAACCGAGAGCCGGTTCTCTTCCAGCAAGGCCCGCAGGGCGCTCTTCACCCGGCCGCCGTGGTAGAGGCCGTAACTGTCCATCGATTCCACCCGGCCGGAGCGGTAGAGGATCCTGACCGCCGTCACCCGCGACGCCCCGAGGCAGATCCCCACGCTGTACTGTTCCCGGTTCTCCATCGTTTCTAATTCAATGCTTCGGTCAATGCTGTCGGAGGTACTTCTCGGAAAAGAGGCCGGTATCCCAGACGTACCGGGCCAGGGCGGTCTTTCGACCGGCCCGGCCCATCTCCCGCCGGAGGGCGGGGTCGCCGGCCAGCCGGGTCATCGCCGCCGCCAGACCGGGGACGTCGTCGAAGACCAGCCCGCCGCCCCGGTCGAGCTTCTCCTCCAGGACCGGAAGCCGGCCGGCGATCACCGGCAGCCCGCTGAGCATCCCCTGGACCATCACCTGGGAGAAGGTCTCCATCATCACCCCCCGGTCCCGGGAGGGGACGAGCATCACGTCCATCCGGCGGAAGAAGTCCGGCATCTCCGAGGCCTCCATCCAGCGGTAGCCGACGATCCGGGGATCGTCGAATTCCGGCGGACGGCGGAACGACGCCAGGTGGAGCCGGCAACCCTCGCGGACCTCGGGGGCGAGCCGCCCGAAGGCGGACACCGCGGTGTCGCTGCCCTTCCAGGTGTTGTCGAGGTCCCCGGCGACGCAGAAATTCACCACCTCTCCCCCGGTCCGCGCCGGGGCGGGGAAGAAGCGGTCGGCGTCGGTGACCCCGTAATAGACGCTGACCCGGTCGAACCCGGCCCGGCGGTAACGGCCGGCGATAACCCGGTTGACGGCGACCACGGTCGAGGGCCAGGCTTTCTGGGCCCGGAGCGAACGGCGCGACGGTTCCCGGTGGGCGATCAGGACGCAATGCCGGGCCGCCCGGATCAGGCGGAGCCAGAGCAGGACGGGGAGCAGCCGGTTGGCCACGTTGGCCAGGAGGAGGATATCCGCCCGCTGCCGGGAGGCGGCCCGGATCATCCAGCCCCGGGGCAAGTTTTTTCCCCCGGCGGAGTCCGGTCCGACCAGGTTGACCGGGCAATCTCCGGCCGCCCGGCGGATCGGGTCCGACCAGTCGGGGTGGACCAGCGCGGTCACCCGGTGTCCCCGCCGGGCCAGGCCGCCGATCAGGTTGAGGTTGAAGAGTTCCACACCCCGGGGGGGTCGCCGGCAGGGACCGGCCAGGACCTTGTCGAGAAAGAGGAGAGAGGGCGGAGGAGCCGCGGGTTCCCGGACAGGCTGTTCCATCAAACAACTCCGCCTCCGGCCCGCTCCCAGTCCGGCCCGAGATCGACCACCCGGCCGGTCTCCATCGCCCGGTCGATCCCGAAGCAGGCGACCGAGGCCCTGAGGGCGTCTTCCATACCGACCCCGGGTTCCCCGCCCCGGGTCATACAGTCCGCCAGTACCCGGCCGAGCACGGCGTCGCCGCCGGCGTGCCCGCCCCGGACCCGGAGACGGTACTTCTTCACCCGATCGCGAAAACCGATCCGGCCGACCTCGATGCTGCCCCGGAGAAGGTCGGCGCGGAGGGCACCCTCGGTACCGAGGATATACATCCGCCGCTCGGGGATCCCGGCGTTGAGGTTGGTGTGGAAGGCGGCCCGAACATTGTTCTCGTATTCGATGATCGCCACCTGGTTGTCGACGATGTCCTTATCCGAGGTGAAGGGGTTCCGATCGATCATACCGCCCCAGCTCCGGTAGGCCGGGCGGTCTTTCCGGTCCCGGCCCAGTCGTTCGATGTGCCGCCGGTTTTTCGGAACGAAGAAATCCAGACCCCCGAAGGAGGCCACCCGCCGGGGGCGGCTGCCGACGAACCAGTTGGCGAGGTCGATGTCGTGGCAGCACTTCTCCAGGAGGTGGGAGCCGGCGTACTTTTTCAGCCGGCGCCAGTCCCCCATAATGAACCCGCCGTGGTTGAACTCCAGGGTTTCGTTGAACTCCAGGCTGATGATCTCGCCGACCGCCCCCCGGTCGAGAAGCCGGCGGATCTTCCGGTAGTGGGGGGCGAAGCGGAGGACGAAACCAATAAAGAAAACCCGGCCGCTCTTCTCCCAGGCCCGTTTGATCGCCAGGCAGTCCTCCAGGCTGGTGGCCAGGGGCTTCTGGCAGAAGACGTCCTTGCCGGCCTCAAAGGCGGCCACCGCGTGGTCCCGGTGGTCGCGATTCCAGGAAGCGATCAGGACCCAGTCGACTTCCGGAGCCCGGACCAGTTCCCGGTAGTCCCGGTGAATTCGGGCGTCCGGGTTCAACTCCTCGAGGGCGGCGGAGAGCGACTGCTCCTCCGGGTCGCAGAGATCCGTGGTGACCACCCTCCGGGTCCGCTTCCGGACCGCCCGGGGGACGACCCGTCCCATCCCCCCGCACCCGATCATCCCGATGCCGATGGTCTTCTTCTGTCCCTTCCCGCCGGGCGCCCGCCAACCGGAGGGCGAGCGATCCGGACCGGGTCGCGGTTTTTCTCCGGCAAGCTGTCCGTCCAGTTTCATTGCCGGGATTATTGGCCAGGCGGAGGGATAAATCAAGCCCCAAGTGCCGTCCGCAGGGCGGCGCTTGTCATTCTCCGGGTTCGGTGTTAATATTTTCCGCTTCATTTCATCACCGGAACCAACCGGGAGATCGACAATGCTGACCGACAACATCCTCGACCTGATCGGAAACACGCCCCTGATCCGGCTGAAGAACGAGAAGATCTACGCCAAGGCGGAGTTTTTAAACCCCGGGGGCTCGGTCAAGGACCGGGTGGCCCGGGCCCTGGTCGAAGCGGCGGAGCGCGACGGAAAACTCCGGCCGGGGTCGATCATCGTCGAACCGTCAAGCGGCAACACCGGGATCGGCTTCGCCCTGGTCGGGCGGCTCAAGGGCTACCGGGTCCGGGTGGTGATGCCGGACGGGATGAGCGAGGAACGGAAGAAACTAATCCGGGCCCTGGGGGCGGAACTGATCCTGACCCCGGACAAGGACGGGATCCCGGGGGCGGTGAAGGCGGCCGAGGCGATGGCCCGGGAGGATCCCCGAATCTTTATCCCCCAGCAGTTCGAGAACCCGGAAAACCCCCTCTGCCACTACAACGAGACCGCCCACGAACTCTGGCGGCAGATGTCCGGGGAGGTCGCCTGCTTCGTGGCCGGGGTAGGGTCCGGGGGAACCCTCCAAGGGGTGGGGACCTTCCTCAAGGAATATAACCCGAAGGTGGTCCTGGTGGCGGTGGAGCCGAAGAACGCCGCCGCCCTGCTCGGCCACGAGCCGGGGCTCCACCAGATCCAGGGGATCGGCGACGGCTTCGTCCCCGCGGTCCTCGACCCGGCGATCGTCGACGAGGTGATCGAGGTCACCGACGCCGAAGCCATCGAGACCACCCGGCAGCTGGGGCGGGAGGCGGGCCTGCTGGTGGGAATCTCGGCCGGGGCCAACGTCTGGGGGGCGCGACGGATGGCGGAGAAGATCCCGGGCAACATCGCCACCATCCTCCCCGACCGGGCGGAGCGGTATTTCAGCACCGCGCTGTTATAAGCCTTTTCCCGAGCAGCCGGATACGATCCCGATAGCGATAGCGATCCCGATAGCGATCGAGCAATGAAAAGGCTGCTGCGGAATTTTATCTTCGGCGATATCTCCCGGCCGGATCCGGATTACCCGCTCTCCCCGGTGCCGGCCGCGGCCCGCCGCGGGCTGGTCTCGATCTCGGTGGTCCTGCTCGGCTTCACCTTCTTCTACCCGACGATGTACGCCGGGGCCGAGATCGGCCACGCCTGCCGTTACTGGCCCGACCTCTTCCTGATCATCGGGGCCGGGTCGCTGATCCTCGGCCTCTACGTGGCCGGCCTCTGCGCGGTCAGCGCCGATAGCGGACTGACCACGGTTTTGCTGGCCCGCTACGCCTTCGGAAACAAGGGGGCGCGGGTGAGCGATCTGATCCTGGGGGGGACGCAGCTGGGCTGGTTCGGGGTGACGGTGGCCCTGATGGCCAAACCTTTCGTCGACTGGCTGGGGCTGGACTGGGCGGATACGCGAACAATGGTCTTCTGGTGCCTGGTCTGGTCGGCGGCCTTCATCTCCACCGCCTACTTCGGGTACAAGGGGATGGAGACCCTCTCCCTGATCGCCGTGCCCTGTGTCCTGGCCCTGGGGACCCTGATGGCGGTCAACTCCTTCGCCCACGCCCGCCAGACGGTCGGGGGAATCTCGAGGATCGTCCCTTCCGGAGAGCTCAGTTTCGCCGCCGCGATGACTTTGATCGTCGGGACCTTCGCCTCCGGGGGGACCCAGGCCCCCAACTGGGCCCGGTTCGCCCGGACCCGGCGGATCGCCTTCCTGGCCGGGCTGCTGGCCTTCCTCCTCGGCAACGGGCTGATGCTCTGGTTCGGGGCGGTGGGGGGGAACGTTTACGGCCAGCCCGACTTCGCCGCCGTCCTCAAGATCCAGGGTCTGCTCGGGCTGGGCCTGGTCCTGATGGTCCTCAACGTCTGGACCACCAACGACAACACCGCCTACGCCTTCGGGGTGGCGGGGACCGCCCTCTTCCACTTCAACCGGAAGCGCCCTTTCATCCTTTTCTGCGGGGTCTTCGGTTTCCTGATCGCGATCAGCGGAGCCTACAATTACGTCTCCAACTGGATGGCCGCCCTGGGAATCCTCGTCCCCCCGCTGGGCGGGGTGATCTTAAGCGACTACTACCTGGTCCGGAGGCGACGGCTCCCCCCGCTGGAGGAGATCCGGCGGGTCAACTACCGTCCGGGGGCCCTGATCGCCGGCGTCCTCGGGGTCCTAGCCGCCTGGATCAGCGAACGGACCGGGTTCCTGATCCCGCCCCTGAACGGGATCCTAACCGCCGGACTCGGCCACGCCCTGATCGACCGGCTGTTCCCGGGATCGGAAAACCTTGTCGGCCACGAGCTGTAGGGGCACGGCATGCCGTGCCCCAATCGAATATAGATTCAAACACCAAAGGAGGAGAAAATGATCGAGAAGACGATCGGACAGATCGAGGAAACCCTGGCCGGGGCGTCCAGCCTCTCGGAAAAGCGAAGGGCGGAACTGCTGAAACTCCTGGCGGAGCTGAAGACCGAGGTCGCCGGGCTGGCGGAGACCCATCACGACAGCGCCGTCAACATCACCGACAAGACCCGGATTTCGGCCGACCAGGCGACCCGGACCGATGACGGCGGACCGGGCCTGGATTCCACGATCGAGGAACTGAAGACGGCGGTGGAAAAGTTCGAGGCCTCCCACCCCGGGCTGGTCTCGGTCGTCAACTCCTTCTGCAACGCCCTGGCCGACCTGGGAATCTAACCCAATAGCCCCCTGCGAAGAGAAAACCGGGGAAGATTTAATGTTTAGAACCTCAATTTCGGGGTCGAAATTGAGGCTTTAAGCCATATACAGGGGGTATATTCTCCCTATTCCCTTGCTCCAGAGATACTTGCGCAGGTCCGACCCCGGTTACCGGGTCGCCGGGAGGTCGGCGGGGCCGCCGAAGTAGAGTCGGGTCACCCCCCGGATCGCCCAGAGGCCGGTCGAAGGGCGGAAGATCCCGATGTCGTCGAGAACAAACCCGGCAAAACCGCCGGCCAGCGGGAAATCGCCGGAGGTGCCGAAGTAGCTCCTCTCCCCTCCCCGAATCGCCCAGAGACCGGTCGAGGGACGGAAGACGGCGATCTGGGTCTTGAACTGGGGCGACATCATCCCCGCTCCCCCGTACCAGTGATAAACACCGGGAACCGGCCGGTCGCCCTCCCGCCCGAAGTAAGCCCGGGTTATCCCCCGGACCGCCCAGAGGCCGGTGGCGGGACGGAAGACGGCGATCTGGTCATATCCCCCGCCCAGGTAATCTCCCGGGACCGGAAGGTCGCCGGGGGCGCCGAAGTAAGCCCGGGTCAGTCCCCGGACCGCCCAGAGGCCAGCAGCCGGCCGGAAGACCGCGATCTCGCTGTCCCCGTCGCCGGAGTAACCGGCCGGCACGGGGATATCGGAGAGAGACCCGAAGTAAACCCGGGTCAGGTTCCGGATCGCCCAGAGTCCCGAAGTCGGCCGGAAGACTCCGATATCGGTCCGACCGTTACCGCTGTAATCCCCGGGAATCGGGAGATCTCCGGGGCTGCCGAAGTAAACCCGGGTTAAATCCCGGATCGCCCAGAGGCCGGAGGCGGGCCGGAAGACCGCGATCTCACTGGTCCCGTCACCCGTGTAATCCCCCCCGTCCAGGACCAGGTAAGGCGGCGGTGGCGGGGTGGGGGTGGGGGTGGGGGTCCTGTAACCCTCCGGGGTCGGGGTGGCCGAGGGTGTGGGGGGCGGGGTGGCGGAGGGTGTCGGGGTCGGCGGCGGATCGACGACCTCACCCCGAATCAGGAAGGGAAATCCCTGGGGGGTCCCGGTCCCGCTGTCAGCTGCCTCGTCCCAGCTTCCGGTATACTGGAGGGCGTTCCCGGTGGAGGTCTGGCCGAGGATGGTGATCGGCACCGCCCAGGGGCCGGAGGCCAGCGAACCGTCAACCATCCAGTCGATCCAGTAGGTCCCCGGCGGCAGGTGGAGATCGACCGCGGCGGCAGCCTCCATTACCGGCCGGAGGGTGCTTTCCAGCTGATCGTCCAGGGTCCGATAAACCCCGCTCCAGATCGAATATTCCAGCCGGTCGGTGGTCAGATCGCCGAAGACCACCGAGGAACCGGGGTCTCCGGGAGGACCATCCCAGATCTGGAGATAGATGCCGGTGATGGTGGAGTCGAGACCGGAACCGGTCTGGTAGGGAAGGAAGGTCAGCGACCGTATATGCCAGCCCTCGGGGCCGGGGACCGTGAAATCGTCGGCGATCCGGTTCCCAACCGCCAGTTGATGGCCGAATCCCAGAGTATCCATCCCCAGGTCCATCTGGAGAACGCTGACATCCGCTCCGCCATCCCCGCCTCCGGGATGGGTGACGATCGGACCGTTGTCGTGGAGGAGCGGGGCCTCGACGATCAGCCGGGCCGGCCGCTCGACCGCGGTTCCCGCGGAGAGGTTGGAGAACTCGATGACGTCGGAGTAAAGGCCCAGGGGCAGCGAGGCCGCCGGGGCGGCGAGACCGACGCTGACGTCCACCTCACCGGACGGGGCCAGGGTTCCACCGGACGGCGAAACCTCCAGCCAGGTTTCCGAGACGGAAGCGGACCAGTCGAGGGACTCCGCCCCGACATTCACCAGGCGGTAGGTTTTCGATTCCGGGGTAAAGGGCCCTCCTTCCAGGCCGGTGGAGGCGAAGGCCTCGTCGGGCACGGAGAGGGGGTTGAACCGGAAGGCGACCTGGTCGACCCAGCCGCAGTCCCGGCCGAGGCTGATCGACTCGTCCTTGACGTACTCCCAGTAGAGCGTGTTAGTCCCCTCCCCCAACTCGAATTCCAGCTCCTCCCAGTCCGTCTCGCCCGAGATCCAGGCCGTCAGGTCCCCGTTGAGGTAAAAATCCAGCCAGTCCCAGCCGGGTTCCGAGGAGACCTTCCACCAGAAACTCAGGAACCCCGGCCCCTCTACCTCGGTCTCCAACCAGGAAAACTCGTCATCCGAGATCTCGCCGCTCCGGGCCGCGGCCTCCCCGTCGTGGGACTCCTCGTCTTGGCCGAACCACTCGGCGTCACCCCCGGTGGACCAGACCAGGTCGCAGTTGTCCAGTGCCTGGCAGAGTTCAACCTCCACCCTCAATGCCAGGGCGCGTTCGTAATCCGTCCCGGAGGTGGTATCGGTCACCGTCAGGGTATCGGTGTAACTCCCCGGGGCCAGGGCCTCGGCCGCGACGGTGAAACCGACCTCGATCACCGCCTCGGCGCCGGGCGCCAGGCTGCCCCCGCCGGGCGAGACCTCGACCCAGGGTTCATTGACCGCCGCCGTCCACTCCAGCGGATCGGTGGAGGTGTTTTTCAGGGTGTAGGTCCGGGAAGGGAAAGGGCCGCCCTGGTTCCCCCGGGCGAAGAATTCGTCCAACGGTTGGACCAGGAGGGACTCGATCCGGACCTGGTCGAGCCAGCCGCAGTCCCGGCCGAGGGATACCGATCCGTCCTTGGTGTACACCCATTGCAGGTGCTGGAAGCCGGGCGGCAGCTCATAAGCCTCCTCCCGCCAGTCCACCTCCCCCGAGATCCGGTCCTGGAGGACCGTATCCTGACCGGCCTCGCCGAGATGGAACTCCAGCCAGTCGTAGTCCGCCTCCGAGGAGACCTTCCACCAGAAGTAAAGCGTCCCCGGACCCTCGGCCACGGTCTCCAGCCAGGTTTCCCGGTTGTGAGTGATCGGACCGCTCTGGGCCGCGTCCACCCCGTCGTGGGATTCCTCCAGCTGGCCGAACCACTGGTCGTGACCCCAGCTAATCCAGTCCAGGTCGCAGTTGTCCACCGCCTTGCAGAGGCTCGGGTTGGCGGTCAGCCTAACTCCACGACGGAACTCTTCGCCCGAGGTGGTGTCGGTCACCGTGAGGGTGTCGGTGTAAACCCCGGCCGGGAGACCCTCCGCCGCCGCGGTCAGGCTGAGAACGATATCCGCCCCGGAATCGGGCGCCAGGGTCCCGCCGGCGGGCGCGACCTCGACCCAGGTTTCGCTCACTTCCGCCGTCCAGTCCAGGGGAGCTTCGGAGACGTTGGTCAGCGTGTAGGTCTGGGAATCAGGGGTAAACGGCCCGCCCCGCTCCCCGCTGGAGACGAACCCCGGACCCGGGGTCACCGACAGGGTCAGGGTCAGGGCCCGGTGGGCGTTGAGGCGGCCGGACCCGAGCAGCCCGAAATAGTCCGGGTTGAGGGCGTCGATATTGTCGGCGGAGCTGATCAGAAGGGTTTCGACGAAGTCACTGGTCCGACCGGGGAAACGGGAGGCGACCAGGGCGGCGACCCCGGAGACGTGAGGGGAGGCCATCGAGGTCCCCTGGTAGAAATCGTAACCGTCCACCACCGTGCTCAGGACTCCCTCGCTCCGGTTGAAGATGGTCTCCCCGCCCGGGGCGGAGATGTCGATCCAGTCGCCGTAATTGGAGTACCAGGCCCGGTGATCGTTATGGTTGGTGGCGGCCACGGCCAGGGCCGGGGGGTAATAGCCGGGGTAGTAGTCGGCGGAGGAGTTGGAGTTGCCGGCCGAGTTGACGAAGATCCCCCCCCGCATCGGGGAGCCGGGGTAGTCGCCGGCCTCGGCGATGAAGTAGTCGATGGCGACGAGGACCGCCTCCTCATAGATCCCGGGGAAGATGTAACCCCAGCTGTTCTGGGAGATCACCGCCCCGTTGTCGGCGCCGTAGACGATGGCCTCGGCGAAGCCGTCTGGTTCACCGTCGCCGAAGACCCGGGCGACCATAATCCGGGCCCCGTCGCCGGTTCCGGAACCGCCGGCCACCCCGGCCACCCCGACGGCGTTGTTGCTGACCGCGGCGACCGTCCCCGCCACGTGGCTTCCATGGCCATTGGTGTCCTGGATATCGTCGTTCCCGTCGGCGAAGTTCCAGCCGTGGATGTCGTTCCTGGCCGGGTCGGGGTCGGGGTTGACCCAGAGGTTGGGAATGAGGTCGGGGTGGTTGAGGTCGATACCGCTGTCGACCACGCAGACGATCACCGCGGGGTCGCCCCGCTCGATCTCCCAGGCGGATTCCAGATCGATGTCGGCCCCGGGGGTGCCCCCGGTCTGACCGGTGTTCCGGTAGTGCCACTGCTCGTCGAACCGGGGGTCGTCGGGGAGCCAGTGGAGCTGTTTGCGGTAGATCGGCTCGGCGACCTCGACGTGGGGGTCGGCCCGGTAGGCGGCCACCGTCTCGGGCACCCGCTCAGCCGTGGCCAGACGGATCTCGAACCACCGGTCGAGCCCCCATTTCCGGTGCCGCTCGGCGTGGCGGGGGTCGGTGGGAAAGACCGGACGGATCTCGGTCGCCTCAAACCGGCGGTTAAGATCGTCGAGAGAGTCCGGTCCGAGACGCTTGATGCCGTCGGGGGCGGCGGAGATCTTCACCCCGGGACGGGCCTTATCGGTGACCTTGATCCGGAGGACTCCCTCCCGCCAGGGGAGCTCACCGTCGGGGGCGGCGGCGGTTTTCCCGGGGACGGCGGCCTTCTCCGGAACCCGGCCCGGAGTCCGGTTTACTGCCCGGCCGGGCTCGGCCCCGGCGGAGAGTTCTTCCCGGTCGAACCCGGAGGCGGCAGGGAGAGAGCGGGCAAAAAGATCGCCCTGACCGGGGATAACGATCAGGGCGGCGGCCGTAACCATCGCCAGAAAGAAGATTCTGCGATTCATAAATTATCTCCGGAAAGGGTTAACGTTAAGCGGGGCATTATTACATATCTCTGGATTTCGAAAAAGCAAGAACTCGGCGACCGGAATGATGCCCCCGACTCCCCTTCACCAGGAGACCGGGAGGTAATCCCCGCC
>PWXJ01000203.1 GCA_003561965.1 PVC group bacterium | reverse complement strand
ATAGAAATAATCGGCGGCCGACCGCTGCGGGGCGAGGTCGAAATCAGCGGGGCCAAGAACGCCGCCCTCCCGGTGATGGCGGCGGCGCTGCTGGCCCCGGGGAAGTCGGTGATCCACCGGGTTCCCCGGCTGCGGGACATCGAGACGATGCTGCGGATCTTTGGCCACCTCGGGGTCCGCTGCGGCTGGACCGGTCCCCACTCCCTGGAGATCGACGCCGCCGGCCTGAGCGACTGCGCCGCCCCCTACGAACTGGTCCGGAAGATGCGGGCCTCGGTCCTGGTCCTCGGCCCTTTGCTCGGCCGGCTGGGGAGGGCGAGGGTCTCGATCCCCGGCGGCTGCGTGATCGGGCCCCGGCCGATCGACCTCCACCTCAAGGGGCTGAAAGGGTTGGGAGCCCGGGTCGGGATCGAGCACGGCTACGTTAACGCCCGGACCGACCGCCTCCGGGGGGGAGAGATCTACCTCGGCGGCCGGTTCGGCTCCAGCGTGGGGGCGACCTGCAACTGTCTGCTGGCGGCGGCGGCCGCCGCCGGCCGGACCACCATTGTCGGGGCCGCCTGCGAGCCGGAAGTGGTCGACCTGGCCGGTTTTCTCAACCGGATGGGGGCCGGGGTCTCCGGGGCCGGTTCGCCCCGGATTACAGTCGAGGGAACGCGGGAGTTTCGGCCGGCGGAATACGAGATAATCCCCGACCGGATCGAGGCCGGGACCTACCTGGTCGCCGGGGCGATGACCGGGGGCGAACTCACCCTTCGCGGGGCCCGGCCCGACCACCTCGACGCCCTGCTGGAGCGCTTGAAAAAGATGGGTGCTGAAATCCGCCGGGAAGAGGAGAAAATTACGATCTCCCGGCCGGGCAGACTCTCCCCGGTGGATATCACCACCCTCCCGTACCCGGGATTTCCCACCGACCTCCAGGCCCAGATGATGGCCCTGCTCTCCACCGTGGAGGGTATCAGCGTGATCATCGAGAAGGTCTATCCCGAGCGGTTTATGCATATCGCCGAGCTCAACCGGCTCGGAGCGGGGATCTCGCTGGAGGGCCCGGCGGCGATCGTCCGGGGCGGGCAACAACTCTCCGGGGCCGAGGTGATGGCCTCGGATTTGAGGGCCTCGGCCGCCCTGATTCTGGCCGGCCTGGTCGCCGAGGGCGCCACGACCGTCCGGAGGGTCTATCACCTCGACCGGGGCTACGAGCGGATGGACGAAAAACTCACCGCCCTCGGGGCCCGGGTGAAAAGGTTAAAAGAAGAATAGTAGTCGGTATAGCACGGTGTCTTCAGGGCAAGAATAATCGCTATCGGTATCGCTATCGAATCTGTCCGGTCTGAATTGTCCGCCGCGACCGGCACGATCAAAATAAGTGGCTCAATCCGGATTTCCCAAAGGAATTGGTTCATTATGTGTCGCCCCCTGCGGGGGCTTGAATTGGTTGATTTGTGCGTTGTCACCCACGGGCTTCCGTCTGAAGCCGGATCTTCGAGACGCCCGTGGCTAAGAATGTATCGCCCGCTGCGCGGGCTACAAATATGAAAGCTCTGTGGAACCGGGATAAGCAGCCCCCGCAGGGGGCGAAACTTCTTACTAGCCACGGGCGTCAGCCCGTGGGTGATAACGCACAAATCAACCAATTCAAGCCCCCGCAGGGGGCGGCACGTAATGAACCAATCCTTTTGGGAAATCCGGATTGAGCCGAAATAATTCTATCGGCTTTTTCTTGCAGAAACGCTTCGACGCCCCCTGGTTGCCCGCATCCATTCCCGGGTGGTAAGCGTCCCCCGCAAAATCCCGCGCAGTTGGGCGAACCGGTTGCCATCCCCCTTCGTTTTCTTGGACTTGATCATATCATTAAATCCGGAGTTTGTTAACTTGACTGGTCTTTTCTTGTGATTCTGATTTGCTGGAAAACCAAATCCTCTTCCGGCAGGCTGCCGGACTTCATCAGCTCATTCTTACCCGAATATCCGGTAGAGGTCGATCAGGACCTCGGCGTCGAGGGCGGCGTAGTTGAGCTGGCCGGGGGTGAGGGGTCGGCGGGTCCAGTCGGCGGTCTGGTAGCTCTTGTCGAGCTCGATCCCCAGCTCCCGCCGGCAGACCGCCCCCAGGCTGTGGCCGCCGGGGATTCGTCGGCCGCGGAATCTACGGGAAGCGGAGAGCGTATCGAAGACCGAGGTGATCCGGCAGCCGTAACTCCCCAGGACCCTGCGCTCGAAAGGGGCGTTGTGGATGATCACCCCGACCTCCGGGTCCTCCAGGACCAGAAAGAGCGGGGTGAGATCGTCGATCTCGAAGACGTCGATCACCGCGTTGAAGTCCCCGGTCGCCACCTGGGCCAGGCAGAGAGTACCCCAGTCGAGCGTGGTCTCGACGTCGAGGGCAATCACCTCCTCCCGGATCAGTGCCCGGCAGAGATCCTCCAGCCCCGGCCGGGTGGAGACCAGCCGGACCGGACGGCGGAAGGTGAAACCGTCCCGCCCCGGAAGTATGACCGCCTCTTTCATCCCGGCTCCCCCCCGAGGATCGGGTCGGGGACGCCGGCCTCGGCGAACCCCCGGGCCCGCAACCGGCAGCTGGCGCAGACCCCGCAGGGCCGCGGTCCGGAACTGACGTAGCAGGACCAGGTGAGCCGGAGGGGGGCGCCGGCCTCCAGCCCCCGCCGGATCGCCTCCCCCTTGGAGAGATGGATCAGCGGGGCCTCGACCCGGATCCTGGAGCCGGGTCCGGTCCCGAGTTCGACCGCCCGGTTGAAGGCGGCGATAAACTCCTCCCGGCAGTCGGGGTAGCCGGCGGAGTCCTCCTCCATCGCCCCGATGAAGACCCGGACCGCCCCGATCGCCTCCGCCCAGGAGACGGCCAGGGCCAGGAGGTTGGCGTTGCGGAAGGGGACGTAGGTCGGGGGGACTTCGCCGGGTCCGGGCTCCCCGGCGGGGATCTCCCGGTCCGGGTCGGTCAGGCAGGAGCCGCCGATCTTCCGGAAATGTTCGAGAGCAATCGAGAGTCGAAGTTCCGGGGGCACCGAATAGAAATCGGCCAGGTCGTTGAAGGCCTTCAGTTCCCTCTCCTCGGTCCGCTGGCCGTAATCGCAGTGGAGGAGGGCCAGGCGGTACTCCCGCCCAGCGAGCGCCGCCGCCACGCAGCTGTCGAGACCGCCGCTGACCAGGCAGACCGCCGGCT
>PWXJ01000184.1 GCA_003561965.1 PVC group bacterium | reverse complement strand
TAGGTTTGCTTAACAGGCAGTGGCACAGGCCGCTGGCCTGTGCATTGCAGGGTTGCATGTCTTGCTTCACAGGAGGTGGCACAGGCCGCTGGCCTGTGCATTGCAGGGCAGCCTGGTTTGCTTCACAGGCAGTGGCACAGGCCGCCGGCCTGTGCATTGCAGGGCAGCCTGGTTTGCTTCACAGGCGGTGGCACAGGCCGCCGGCCTGTGCATTGCAGGGCAGCCTGGTTTGCTTCACAGGCGAGCCGCCTGTGCTACTACACAGGCGAGCCGCCTGTGCTACTGGGTTAAACATCAAACTTTGAACTCGCGACCGCAATCCCTGGTCATTGTCGGCGGAGGTTTCGCCGGGGTCCGGCTGATCCGGGCCCTGGGGAGGACCGCTTCCCGGCTGAAGGTCACCCTGGTCGACCGCCGGCGGGAGGCGGTCTTCCTCCCCCTCCTCCCCGACGTGGTGGCGGGAAAGGTCTCGCTGGAACGTCTCCTCTTTCCTCTGGATAAGTTCTGCCGCCGCCGGGGGGTGGAATTCATCAACCGCTCAGCTCTCCGGCTGGCCGGTTCGAATACCCTGGTCCTTGACGGCGGCCGGGAACTCCACTTCGATTACCTGGTCCTGGCCGCCGGGGCGGAACCGAATTTTCACGGCAATCGGGAGGCCCGGGAGTTCGGTTTTACCCTGGCCGGAAAGGAAGACGCCGCCCGGCTCCGCCGGCGCCTGGAGGAAGTCATCTCCGGCCGGCCGGGCCATACCTTCCTGGTCGTCGGGGGCGGCTACACCGGGGTGGAGACCGCCTCCGCCCTGGTCTACGCCGGCCGGCAGGCCGCGGGATCGGGTTCGCCGCCCTTCACGGTGCGGATTTTAGAGCTCGCCCCCCAAATCCTGGGCAACCTCCCCGAGGCGATCGCCGTCCCCGCCCGGCGGGAGGTGGAGCGGCTGGGGATCGGGGTCTCTCTCTCCGCCCGGATCGGAGAGATCGGTAAAGACCGGGTCGAGGTCGACGGGGAAGTGATCGAGGACTGTACCCTGATCTGGTCGGCGGGGATGAAGGCGGTGGACCTGGGCGGGGGAGAGGACTTCCCCCGGGACCGTCAGGGCCGGCTGGAGGTCAACGAGGACCTCCGCCTCCCCGGGGCCGGGCATATCTTCGCCCTCGGCGACACCGCCTGTTTTCGCGACGGGGAAAGTCCTCTGAGGATGGCGGTCCAGTTCTCCTGGGCGGAAGGGATCCGGACGGCCCGCAACCTCCGGCGGCTGGCCAGAGGGCGCCAGCCCCGGCCCTATCGTCCCATCGATTACGGTTACCTGATACCCTGCGCCTCGGGTAAAGCCTGGGGCCTGATCCTCGGGGTCCGGGTCGGGGGCCGATTCGGTTCGTTCTTTCATTATTTTATGTGCGTTCTCCGGACCCTGAGCTGGAAAAACCGCCTGCTGCTCATTCTCGAGCTGGCGGGCTTGAAAAGGCGGCGGTGGTAGCACAGGCGGTGGCACAGGCCGCCGGCCTGTGCATTGCTGGGCGGCTTGGCTTGCTACCCAGGCGGTGGCACAGGCCGCTGGCCTGTGCATTGCTAGGTGGCCTGGTTTGCTTCACAGGCGAGCCGCCTGTGCTACTGCGAGCCGCCTGTGCTACCGCCTGAGCAGAGAGCCAGGGCCAGCAATGTCCAGATGAGATGGTGGCACAGGCCGCCGGCCTGTGCAGAAAGCTAGGGCCAGCATTGCACAGGCGAGCCGCCTGTGCTACTGCGAGCCGCCTGTGCCACCGCCTGAGCAGAGAGCCAGGGCCAGCAATGTCCAGATGAGATGGTGGCACAGGCCGCCGGCCTGTGCAGAAAGCTAGGGCCAGCATTGCACAGGCGAGCCGCCTGTGCTACTGCCAAAGGAGGTTGCTATGTTGAACAAAATCTTCGGACGGGCCGCGGCCTGGGGGCCGTTATTTCTCCGGGTAGCGGTCGGAGTGGTCTTTGTCGTCCACGGAGCCCAGAAACTCTTTGGGGCCTTCGGCGGACCGGGGCTGCAGAATTTCTCCGGGATGATGACCCAGATGGGGCTGAGACCGGCGATGGCCTGGGCGACCGCGGTGGCCCTGGTCGAGTTCGTCGGGGGGATTATGCTGGTCCTGGGCTTTATGACCCGGCTGCCGGCGCTCCTCATCGGAGTGGTGATGGCGGTGGCGATGATCTTCGTCCACCTGCCGAACGGGTTCTTTATTCGAGATGGCGGTATCGAGTTTACGCTGGTTCTCCTGGCCGCCTGTATCTGCCTCCTCCTGACGGGGGGCGGCCGGGCCGCGATGCGGGAATGACGGTCCTGGGGGTCCGGGGTTTATTCCGGATCCCGGCCGCTTTAATCCTGCTGGTATCTCTGGCCGTCGGGGAAGCTCTCCCCGCCGCCGGTTCCGGCCGGGTGGAACTCGCGCCCCGGGAGGGGGGAACTTACCGTGCCCGCCTCCCCGACCAGGAGGAGGTTCGCTGGACCGCCGACTGGGTTTTGGAGCGGATCGAGGAAGGCCCGCCGGAGGTCTACTTTGTCCGCGACGAACTGAGGGGGGAGTTTGGGAGGCGGGACACCTCCCAGGTCAGAGTGACCGAGGCCCGGTTCCTCCTCGAGGACGGGCGGATCCGGATGCTCCAATCGGTGCTCACCGTCCGCGACCCGGAGGGCGAGGTGCTCCGGACCCTGGAGAAGGATTTCGATTACCGGGAACGGGTTGTCCGGACCGTCGAACGCGACCGGCGGCGGGGGCGGGAGCGGAGCCGGGAGTTCCGGATGGGGGAGGAGCTGGTCGATACCAAGGAGATCGTCTCATACCTCCGGGGGTTTCCCTTCCCGGCTCCGGAAGCGGCGGAGGAAGCCGTCGGCCGGAGGATCGAGTTCCGGCTCCTCAACGAGAGCCCCACCACCTACTCGGTCCGGGCCGAGTACCGCGGGGTCGAGATGGTGGAGACGCCGGCCGGGAACTTCTCCTGCCACAAGCTCCGGCTGGTCCCCGACCTGGGTATCCTGACTTTTGTCGGGAGGTGGGTTTCCCCCGATCTGTATATGTGGTTTACCGTCGCGCCGCCTCATTTCTGGGTGAAATATCGCGGGCTGGAGGGGGATCTCCGGACCCCCTCCGTGGTTTCAGAGTTGGTGGAATTCCATACATCGGCCCAGTAGCACAGGCGGCCCGCCTGTGCATTGCTGGGTTGCTTGG
>PWXJ01000146.1 GCA_003561965.1 PVC group bacterium | reverse complement strand
TCTTCCGCAGGGCCGAGTTGGGCTTCTTCGGGGTGGCGGTCTTGACCTGGAGGCAGACGCCCCGCCGCTGGGGGCAGCGGTCGAGCGCCGGCGACTTCCTCTTCCGGGACGGTTTCTTCCGCCCCTTCTTCACCAGCTGATTCACTGTCGGCATAATCTTCTCCTTGTTGGTATTCTGTCTTCTGAATTCTGTCTTTATTCCGCCAGGGCCTTCTCCTCCTCGCCTCCGGAGACCACTTCCAGCCTCTGTTTCTTCAGGCCGGGCAGGCCGTCGCCGGCCGGGATCAGGTGCCCCATAATCACGTTCTCCTTGAAGCCCTTCAGGGGGTCGACCTTGCCCGAGGACGCGGCGTCGGTCAGGATCCGGGTGGTCTCCTGGAAGGAGGCCGCCGAGATGAAACTCTCGGTGGCCAGGGAGGCCTTGGTGATCCCCAGCAGGAGGTTCTTGGACTTGGCGGTCCGGGAAAGACCCAGGGCCTTGATCCGCTCATTCTCCTTGAGGAAGGTCTTCCGGTCGACCTGCTCGTCGTAGAGCAGGTCGGTGGCCCCGGGATCGGTCACCTGGACCTTCCCCACCATCTGCTTGACGATCATCTCGATATGCTTGTCGTTGATCTTCACCCCCTGGAGCGAATAAACCTTCTGGACCTCGTTGATCAGGTACTCCTGGAGGCGTTCCATCCCGGTGACGTCGAGCATCTCCTGGAGGATGATCGGCCCCTCGGTCAGTTTCTCCCCCTTCTCGACCCGCTGCCCGTCGTGGACGATGATGTGGGTCCCCAGGGGAATCAGGTGTTCTTCGGTCCGCTCGGTCTTGGTGTCGGTCACCAGGAGGGTCAGCTTGCCCCGCTTGCGCTGGCCGAAACCGACCACCCCGCTGATCGAGGCGATCACCGCCGAGTCCTTGGGGCGGCGCGCCTCGAAGAGTTCGGCCACCCGGGGCAGCCCCCCGGTGATGTCCGCGGTCTTGGTCAGCTCCCGGGTGGTCCGGGCGATCCGGGTCCCGGCCTCGATCATCTGGCCGTCCTCGACTTCCAAAATCGCCCCGGAAGGGATCATCAGGGGATCGAGGATCCGGTCGGGGTTTTTCGGATCGACGACCATAATCTGGGGGTGGAGATCGTGTCCGGTCATCGGCTCGATGATCCGCTCGACCCGGTTCCCCGCCCGCTGGACCTTCATCGTCTCCCCCTCGATGATGTCGGAATACTGGACCAATCCGGGGACCGTGTTGAGGATCGGGCGGCTGTGGGGGTCCCAGCGGACCAGGGTCTCGCCCTTTTTCGCCTTCTTGCCGTCGGCGACGAAGAGCTCGGAGCCGACCTCGATTTTATAGCGGACGATCTCCCGGGCGTCTTCTCCGGCGGAATCCATCAGCGAGATCGAGGCCCCGGACTTCAGGACCCGCTTGCGGCCCTTGTCGATATCGATGTACTCCAGGTGGGGATCGTACCGGACCACCCCGTCCTCGGGGGCCTGGTACTCGGGCTGCCGGGTGAAGACGCTGGCCGTCCCCCCGATGTGAAAGGTCCTCATCGTCAGCTGGGTCCCCGGCTCCCCGATCGACTGGGCGGCGATGATCCCGACCGGGTCGCCCAGGCAGCTCCCCCGGCCGGTGGCCAGGTTCCGCCCGTAGCAGGTGGCGCAGACCCCTTCCGGGGCCTCGCAGGTCAGGACCGAACGGATCCGGACCGAATCGACCCCGTTCTCCTCGATCGCCGCCGCCAGCTCGGGGGTGATCTCCTGCCCCCGCTTGACGATGATCTTCCGGTCGCGGCCCCGGACCGTCTCCTGGCTGAACCGGCCTTCCAGGCGGTCACGGAGCGGGATCACCAGCTCACCCTCCTCCTCCAGGGCCGAGACCCGCCGGCCCTTGAAGGTGTTGCAATCCTCGATGGTGACGGTGATGTCCTGGGCGACGTCGACCAGCCGCCGGGTCAGGTAGCCGGAGTCGGCGGTCTTCAGGGCGGTATCGGCCAGGCCCTTCCGGGCCCCGTGGGTGGAGATGAAGTACTCGAGAACGCTCAGGCCTTCCCGGAAGTTGGAGACGATCGGGTACTCGATGATCTCGCCCGAGGGCTTGGCCATCAGGCCCCGCATCCCGGCCAGCTGCTGGATCTGGTCCATCGAACCCCGGGCCCCGGAATTCATCATCATATAGAGGGGGTTGAGCCCCGGGTCGCCGTGCTCCTTGAGACCCTTGAAGACCCGGTCGGAGAGGTCGCGGGAGGCCCGCGACCAGATATCCAGCTTCTGGTTGAGGCTCTCCTGGGCGGTCAGCTTCCCCGCCTCGTAAGCCTGGTCGGATTTCAGGGCTTTTTGCGACGCCTTTTCGATGATCTCTTCTTTATCCTCGGGGATGACCATATCGTCCATCCCCAGGGAGAGCCCCGACCAGGTCGAACTCTCGAAACCCAGGTTCTTCATCCGGTCGAGGATCCGGACCGTCTCCTCGTGGCCGGCGGTCTGGTAGCAGTCGGCGATGATCCGGCTGAGATCTTTCTTGGCCACCTGGATGTTGACGTAATCGATTTCGGGGGGGAAGATCTGGTTGAAGATCACCCGGCCCGCGGTGGTGAAGTCGGACCACTCCGAGGAAGGCAGCGGCTTGCCCTTATCGTCCAGTTCGGCCAGGAGTTCGGTCCGGCCCCGGACTTTGATCCGCTGGTGGATGGTGATGCTCTTCTCCGCCAGGGCCAGCAGGACCTCGTCCTCGTCGGCGAAAGGCCGGGGAGCGGCTTCGCTCCCCCCGTCCTCCCGGGTCAGGTAGTAGCAGCCCAGGGCGATATCCTGGGTCGGGTTGGCGATCGGCTCCCCGCTGGAAGGCGAGAAGATATTGTTGGGGGCGTACATCAGGACCCGGGCCTCGATCTGGGCTTCGGTGGAGAGGGGAACGTGGACCGCCATCTGGTCGCCGTCGAAGTCGGCGTTGAAGGCGGTGCAGACCAGGGGATGGATCCGGATCGCCTTGCCCTCGACCAGCACCGGGTCGAAGGCCTGGATCCCCAGCCGGTGGAGGGTCGGGGCCCGGTTGAGGAGGACCGGGTGGTCCTTGATCACCTCGTTGAGGACGTCCCAGACCTGCTTCTCCTGCTTCTCGATCATCTTCTTGGCCGAGCGGATGGTGTGGACGTAGCCGAGTTCCTTCAGGCGGTGGATGATGAACGGCTCGAAGAGTTCCAGGGCCATCTCCTTGGGGAGCCCGCACTGGTTGAGCTTGAGCTCGGGGCCGATCACGATCACCGACCGGCCCGAGTAGTCGACCCGCTTGCCGAGCAGGTTCTGGCGGAAACGGCCCTGCTTGCCCTTCAGGTTGTCGCTCAACGACTTCAGGGGCCGGTTCCCGGCCCCGAGAACCGCCCGGCCCTGGCGGCCGTTGTCGAGCAGGGCGTCGACCGCCTCCTGGAGCATCCGCTTCTCGTTGCGGACGATCACGTCCGGGGTCTTCAGCTGGAGGATCGAGCGGAGCCGGTTGTTCCGGTTGATCACCCGCCGGTAGAGGTCGTTGAGGTCGGAGGTGGCGAAACGGCCGCCCTCCAGGGGGACCAGGGGCCGGAGGTCGGGGGGGATGACCGGGATCGCGCTCATAATCATCCACTCCGGGCGGATCTCGGAGAGGAAAAAGTTATTGACGATCCTCAGCCGCTTGGCCAGCTTCTTCTTCATCTGTTTCGACCGGGTCGCGTCGAGCTGGAGCTGGAGGAGGGAGGCCAGCCGGTCGAGTTCCTCGCCGACCGGCACCTGGAGCTTCTCCAGGTATCCGGTCAGATGCTTGACCAGGACCGCCCCATAAAGATCGACGTAATCGCCTCTCTGGCTCTCCAGCTCTTTGGTCGCCTTGGCCAGGCCCTTGGCCGGGAGTTTCTCGTAGTTCTTATAGGCGGCGGCGTACTCGGCGGCGGCCGGCTGGAGGGACTTGTCCTCCTGGACCTTCCCCCAGATCTCTTCCTCGGCCGCCTCCCTCCGGGGGTCGGGCCAGCTCAGGCCGGCCAGGTAATTCCGGGCCGCCTCGCCCAGGGCCAGCTTGACCTCGTCCGGCTGAAGCACGTCCTTCAGCTTGAGGACCTTCTTGAACTCCTTGAAGATCAGTTCCGCCAGGGCGTCCTTTTCGTCGTCGTCGGCCGGGAGGTTCCGGATGGTATCCCGGGACCAGTCGAGGAGGGTCCGGATCGCCTCGGCCCCGATCGCCGCCGAAAATTCGTCGTCGGCGTTCCGCTGATGTTCCCGGTACTCCTCCTCGGTCATCAGCTGCTTGGCGCAGATCCCGCCGTTGAGGGTGCTGACCTTCAGCCCGGTCTTCAGGTACTCGTAACGGTCGCGGAGGCTCATCTTGCCCGGGTTGACCACGATGTAGTTCTCGTAGTAGATCACGCTCTCCAGGACCCGGGTCGAGAGCCCGAGGATATTGCCGATCCGGCTGGGCGCGGACTTGAGAAACCAGATGTGGGAGACCGGGACCGAGAGATCGATCCCCCCCATCCGCTCCCGCCGGACGCTGGAGAGGGTGACCTCGACCCCGCAGCGGTCGCAGACCACGCCCTTGTGCTTGATCCGCTTGTACTTCCCGCAGGCGCATTCCCAGTCCTTGGTCGGGCCGAAGATCTTCTCGCAGAACAGGCCCTCCTTCTCCGGCTTGAAGGTCCGGTAATTGATCGTCTCCGGGGTCTTGACCTCGCCGTGCGACCAGGACCGGATCACTTCCGGGGAGGCGATCCGGATGCTGACCTGGTCGAAGATGTTGTCACTCTCGATTCCGAAGAGATGGACGGCTTTGTTATCCATAATTGATTAACCCGCTCTATTTTGGTTACCAGATAAATTGTAAAAAAGAAGTCAGGAGTCAGAAGTCAGAATTCAGGAGTCAGAATTTCCGTCTCCCGGCGGCTTACTCCTTCTCCCCCTCGGGGAGGGCCTTCTCGGTCCGGACGTCGAGGGCCAGGCTGCGCAGTTCCTTGATCAGGACGTTGAACGATTCCGGGGTCCCGGCCTCCAGAAGGTTGCTGCCCTTGACGATCGACTCGTAGATCCGGGTCCGGCCCATAATATCGTCGCTCTTCACCGTCAGCATCTCCTGGAGGGCGTAGGCGGCGCCGTAGGCCTCCAGGGCCCAGACCTCCATTTCCCCGAAGCGCTGGCCGCCGAATTGGGCCTTGCCGCCCAGCGGCTGCTGGGTGACCAGGGAGTAGGGGCCGATCGCCCGGGCGTGGATCTTGTCGGCCACCAGGTGGTGAAGCTTCATCATATAGATGTAGCCGACCACCACCGGGGCGCCGAAGGGCTCCCCGGTCCGGCCGTCGTGGAGGACGGCCTTGCCGTTGGCCGGGAGGTCGGCCTTCTTCAGGAGTTCGACGATCTCCTCCACCCTCATCCCGTCGAAGACCGGGGTGGAGAAGGTCAGCCCGAGAACCCTGGCCGCCCAGCCGAGGTGGGTCTCCATCACCTGGCCGACGTTCATCCGGCTCGGCACCCCGAGCGGGTTGAGGATGATGTCGACCGGGGTCCCGTCGGCCAGGAAGGGCATATCCTCGACCGGGAGGATCTTGGAGATCACGCCCTTGTTCCCGTGGCGGCCGGCCATCTTGTCGCCGACCGACATCTTCCGCTTGGTGGCGATGAAGACCTGGACCTTCTTGATCACCCCCGGCTCCAGCTCGTCGCCTCCCCGGACCTGTTCCAGTTCCTGGTTCCGTTTCAGGTCAAGCTCTTCCAGCTTGTCGCCGCTCTCCATAATCAGCTTCTTCAGGTCCTTGAGAAGGGGGTCTTCTCCCTCGATGGCGACATCCTGGAAGTCCTGCTCCTCCAGTTTCTCCAGCATCCCCAGGGTGATCCTCTTGTTGTTGGGGAGGAAGACCTGTCCGGTATCCTCGCCGACCACCGAGCCGTCGAGCTTCTTCTTGTGAAGGAGTTTCTTGACTTTCTCCCGGCGGTCGGACCTGACCTTCCGCATCTTCTCCCGGAAGCGGCGGTTGATCTCGCCCAGCTGTTTCTTTTCCTTCTGCCGCTCCTCGCCGTCTTCGTCGGCGTCCCGCCGGGAGAAGACCCGGACGTCCATCACGATCCCCTCGACGCCGGAGGGCGCCCTCAGGGAGGTGTCCTTGACGTCGGCCGCCTTCTCCCCGAAGATCGCCCTCAGCAGGCGCTCCTCGGGCAGCAGCTCGGTCTCGCTTTTCGGGGTGATCTTCCCGACCAGGATGTCCTTGGGCTTGACCTCGGCGCCGACCCGGATCACCCCTTCCAGGTCCAGGTTCATCAGGGCTTCCTCGCCGATCCCCGGGATGTCCCGGGTGATCTCCTCCCGGCCGAGCTTGGTGTCCCGGGCCCCGATCTCGTACTTCTCGATATGGATCGAGGTGTAGGAGTCGTCCTGGATCAGCCTTTCGCTGATCAGGACCGCGTCCTCGAAGTTGTAGCCCCGCCAGGGCATAAAGGCGACCATCACGTTCTTGCCCAGGGCCAGTTCACCCCCCCGGGTCGAGGGACCGTCGGCGATCACCTGGCCCTTCTTCACCTTCCGGCCCTCGCTGACCAGCGGCCGCTGGTTGTAGCAGGTGCCGGCGTTGGAGCGGGCGAACTTCTCCAGCCGGTAAACCCGCTTGCCGACGGTGATCGAGGCGGCGTCGACCTTCTTCACCTCCCCGTCCTCTTCGGCGATCACCATCACCCGGCTGTCCCGGGCCACCGGCTCCTCGAGCCCGGTGGCGACCAGGGGCGCCTCGGTGGTCATCAGGGGAACCGACTGGCGCTGCATATTCGAACCCATCAGGGCCCGGTTGGCGTCGTCGTGTTCGAGGAAGGGGATCAGGGCGGTGGCGATGCTGACCAGCTGCTTGGGGGAGACATCGACGAACTCGACCGTCTCCCGCCGGGCCAGCATCGTGTCCCCCAGGTGGCGGACCTTGACCATCTCGTCGCGGAACCGGCCCCCGGCGTCGAGACGCACGTTGGCCTGGGCGATCACGTACTGCTCCTCCTCGTCGGCGGTCAGGGTTTTGATCCGGTTGGTGACCCTGCCCTTCTCCACCTTCCGGTAGGGGGTGACGATGAAGCCGAGGTCGTTGACCCGGGCGAAGGTGCTCAGCGAGGCGATCAGCCCGATGTTCGGCCCTTCCGGGGATTCGATCGGACAGATCCGGCCGTAGTGGCTGGGCTGGACGTCCCGGACCTCGAAGCCGGCCCGTTTCCGGGAGAGCCCGCCGGGGCCGAGCGCGGTCAGCCGCCGCTTGTGGGCCAGCTCGGCCAGGGGGTTGGTCTGATCCATAAACTGGGAGAGCTGGGAGCGGCCGAAGAAGTCGCGGAAGACCCCGTTCATCGCCTTGGGGTTGATCAGCTTGTGGGGGGTGAGGCTGTCGGCGCTGACCTCGTAAACCCCCATCTTGTCCTTGACCATCCGCTCCAGGCGGGTCAGGGCCACCCGGCACTGGTCGTGGAGCAGCTCCCCGACCATCGCCACCCGGCGCATCCCCAGGTGGTCGATATCGTCCTCGGCGAAACCGGGGACCCCGGCCTGGAGATTGATCAGGTATTTCAGGGCCTCGGCGATGTCCTTCTTCCGGAGGGTGACCTTTCTCAGTTCGTCGACGTTGGTGGAGAATCCGAATTTCTGGTTGATCTTGTAGCGCCCGACCGCCCCGAGGTCGAATCGCCGCCGGTCGAAGAACCGCCGCTCGATCAGGCTGCTGGCCTTGGCTTCGGTCGGGGGATCGCCGGGACGGAGTTTCTTGTAGATGAACTTCTCCGCCTCCTTCTTGCTCTTGGCCGGGTCGATCCGGAGCATATTCACCAGATACTCGACCGCCGGGGAAGGCTTGAAGACCTCGACCTGTTTGATCTTGGCTTTTTTCAGGATCTCCAGGGCCTCCTCATCGAGCTCGGCGTAAGCCTTGATCAGGACCGTATCCTGGGGGTCGACCACCGGGGAACTGAGAAACCGCCCCTCGAGCCCTTTCAGCTGGGCGGCTTTGGCGATCCGGACCTCTTCGGTCTCGGCGAAGAGCTTGATGATCGCCCGGTCGGTCCCGTAGCCGAGCGCCCTCAGCAGGGTGGTGGCCAGCAGTTTCCGGCGGGTCCGCTTCTTGTCGAGATAGAAGTGAATCTGGCCCTTCCGGTTGAACTCGGCCTCCAGCCAGGACCCGCGGTTGGGTATGATCCGGAACATAAAGAGCCGGACCGCCCCGGTCCGCTTGATCTGCTCGAAGCAGATCCCCGGGGTCCGGTGGAGCTGGCTGACGATCACCCGTTCGGCCCCGTTGATGATGAAGGAACCCCCGGGGGTCATCCCGGGGAGGTTGCCGATAAAGACGGTCTCTTCCTTGACCCAGTCGCTGTGCTTCAGCCGGAGAACCACCCGCAGGGGGGCGGCGTAGGTCAGACCCCGGCTCCGGCACTCGGCGATCCCGTACTTGGGAACCCCGAGGCTGTAGCTGACGAACTCCAGGCAGGTGTTCCCGGCGTAGCTGTAGATCGGGAAGACCTCCTCGAGAACCTTCTGCAGGCCCTGTCGCTTCCGCCTGGCGGGAGGGACGTCCTCCTGGAGGAAGTCAACATAGGACCGGTGCTGGATCTCGAGGAAATCCGGCATCGCCACCGGCTCCTTCAGCCGGGAGAAATCGTTGCGTACGTTCTTCTTTAAATTGGAGATCGGGTTCATACACGCTCCTGATGGCCCCCGGCCGCCGCCGGGCTGATGCCAATGCTTGTCTCTGTATTTATTTGCCCCGCATACATTTAGTGACTTAGTTTTGGTCGGGCCCCGCCGGGGCGCTAAACAGGCGACTGCCGGAAGGGGGCGGTCGGGCGACCATCCTCTTCCGGCATCGTCGTTGGGGGAAAGCAATCGCGGTCCTTCCGGCCGGCGGCCGGGGGGTGATCAGACCCTGGCAATGGCAACTACGGTTTCATCGTCTCTGCCGCTCCCGACCGGATCCCTTCCCGGGTCCTTCGCTTACTTCAACTCCGCGGTGGCCCCGGCGGCCTGGAGTTTTTCCTTGATCGCCTCGGCTTCTTCCTTCTCCAGGTTCTCCTTGACGGCGACCGGCGCCGACTCGACCAACTCCTTGGCTTCCTTCAGGCCCAAGGCGGTGACCGCCCGGACTTCCTTGATCACCTGAATCTTCTTGGCCCCGATATCGGTCAGCATCACCGTGAACTCGGTCTGCTCCTCGGCGGCGGGGGCTTCCCCGCCTCCGCCGGGGGCGGCCGCCATCATCATCGGGGCGGCGGCGGTGACGCCGAAGGTCTCCTCCAGGGCCTTGACCAGGTCGGAGAGTTCCAGGACCGTCAGGGCCGAGACGTCGTCGATGATCTTCTGCAGTTTCTTCGAAACCTCGGGGGCGGATTTCTCCTCCGCTTCCGGGGCCGGGGCCGGGCTTTCGACCGCCTCCGGCTTCTCTTCGACAGCCTGTTCCTTCACTTCTTCTGACATTGTCTTCCTCCTTGGAATTTAGTTGTCCGCCTTCCGGTCCCGGATCGCGCTGATGGTCCCGACCAGGCCGGTGAGAACGCTGTTCAGTGTCCCGACCAGGCCCCGGAGGGGACCCTGGACCCCGCTGCAGACCCGGGAGAGCAGTTCATCCTTCGAGGGCAGGGCGGCCAGGCGCTCGAGATCGTCTCCGCCGAAATAGGAACCCAACCAGTAGGCCCCGGTGGGGCGGGGGGTTCCCCGGTCCTTCTTGAACTCGTAGATGGTTTTCAGCAGCCCCGGCAGCTCCCCGTCGGTATAGAAGACCGAGGTCTGCCCGGTGAGGAACGGATCCAGCCCCTCCCGGCCCAGTTCGGCCAGCGCCCGGCGGAAGATCAGGTTCTTCACCACCAGGCAGCCGGCGCCCTCCCCGGCGGTCACCCGGCGGAGGCGGTTGAAGCCCTGCGCGGGGAGACCCCGGTAATCGACCACCACGATCGCTTCTTTTCCGGTCACCCGCCGGGTGTACTCTTTTCTGATCAGTTCCTTCTCGACTCTCATAATTCCATCCCCGGCGACTTCTGTTCGGTTAGATATATATATTATATTAAAGACAACCCCCGGGAATTGCCGCCAATCCTCCGGCGGATCCGCCGATCCGGGGGTTCGGGACTCAGGTATCGGTATTGAATTCAGCCGGCGGCGACCCCCGAGGACAGGGTGGCGGTCTCCAGCGGCAGGGACGGGCTCATACTCGCCGAGATAAAGGCCTTTTTCAGGTACTTGCCCTTGACCGCGGCCGGCCGGAGCCGGACGATCTCCCCGGCCACGCAGAGGATGTTCTCGGCCAGCTGCTCGGCGGCGAAGGAGACCTTACCCACCGCGACCTGGATCACCCCGAATTTATTGGTCTTGATCTCGATCTTCCCGGCTTTCAGCTCCCGGACCGCCCGGGCCAGATCCTCGGTCACCGTGCCCGCTTTCGGGCTCGGCATCAGGCCCCGCGGCCCCAGGACCTTGCCCAGGGAACTGATCTCCCGCATCACGGATTTTTCCGCCACCGCGGAGTCGAACTCCAGCCAGCCGCCCTTGATCTTCTCCACCAGGTCTTCCAGCCCGGCATAGTCGGCCCCGGCCTCGAGGGCCTCGGAGACCCGGTCGGCGGGGCAGAAGGCCGCCACCCGGATCTTCTTTCCGGTGCCGTGGGGCAGGGAGACCGTCCCCCGGACCATCTGGTCCGACTTCCGGGGGTCGATCGCCAGGTTGACGACCAGCTCGACCGTCTCGTCAAAACCGGCAAAGGCCAGTTCCTTGACCGCCTCCACCGCCTCGGAGAGCGGGTAGAGCCGGGTCCGGTCGACCCGCTCCCGCGCCTGGGTATATTTTTTTCCGGATTTGGCCATATATCAATCCTCGATCTCGATTCCCATCGACCGGGCGGTCCCGGCGATGATCCGCTCGGCGGCCTCCTCGGAGGCGGCGTTGAGGTCTTCCATCTTCTGCCGGGCGATCTCCCGGACCTGTTCCCGGGTGACCCGGCCGACCTTCTCCCGGTTGGGGGTGGCCGAAGCGGTGGCCACCCCGGCGGCCCGCTTGAGCAGGTTGGTGGCCGGCGGGGTCTTGGTGATGAAGGTGAAGCTGCGGTCCTTGGCCACGGTGATCACCACCGGGACGATGAAGCCGGCCCGGTCCTTGGTGGCGGCGTTGAAGGCGTTGCAGAACTCCATAATATTAACCCCGTGCGCCCCCAGGGCCGGACCCACCGGCGGGGCGGGGTTGGCCTGCCCGGCCGGGATCTGCAGCTTGATTGTCGCCGTTTCCTTCTTTGCCATCAGCTCTTCTCCACCTGCCAGTATTCCAGTTCCACCGGGGTCTCCCGGCCGAAGATCGAGACCCGGACGGTGATCTTCCCCTTGTCGGGGTCGACGGCGTCGACCAGGCCGGTCATCCCGGTGAAGGGACCGTCGGTGACCTTGACCGTCTCCCCGACCGAGAAGAGGACCTTCGGCTTGACTTTCTCCTTCTTCTCCTCGATCTGGTTGAGGACCGCCAGCATCTCGGTCTCGGAGACCGGTTCCGGGGGGACCCCGGTCCCGACGAAGCCGATCACGCCCGAGGTCTCGTTGATCGCGTAGAAGGTCCGGTCCATATACTCCATCTTGACGAAGACGTATCCGGGCCAGAACTTGCGCTGGCTGATGATCTTCTTGCCGCCCCTGACTTCGGAGACCCGCTCAAAGGGAATCATCACCCGGGAGATGTGGTCCTCCAGGTTGTCGAGGGCGATCCTCCTCTCCAGGGCGTCCTTGACCTTCTGTTCCTGGCCGGAGAGGGTGTGAATGACGTACCACTGGTGGCTCATTGTCTAACCGATCAGGGCGGTGATCAATTGCGAGAGGATAAAATCCACCACCCCGATGAAAGCCGCCAGGAGAAAGGAGGTGAGCAGGACCACCTTGGTGGAGTCGATCAGTTCCTTCCGGGAAGGCCAGTTGACCTTCTTCAGTTCCACCCGGGCTTCCGAGATGAATTGGGTAATTTTAGCCATCGCCAGTCAGGTGCCCATTTTTTCTATATTGAAAATTGTCGGCAAAAGTTCAAATTACAGGCCAGGAGGGACTCTCCGTCACCGCCTCCGGCGGTGCCGGATCAGGCACCCCCGACTGTCGTCGGGGGTGACTGAGAACCCC
>PWXJ01000155.1 GCA_003561965.1 PVC group bacterium | reverse complement strand
TTAGGCCAGCCGGGATAGTCCGCGGCAAAGAAATCGTCGGAGAGGTTGAGATACCGCTGATGGATATTCTCGTAATAGCCGCGGAAATAAGCCATTACCTCCAGGTTGTTCCAGACCGTGAAAAACAAAAGAAGCAGCAACAGGGGAATAACCCTTCTGGGCCGTACCCGGGACAGCGAAATCCCGAGGCCGGACCAGAGCGGGGCCATCAGCTCCGCCGCGAAACCTTCGCTGCCGTCAGGGGCTATGTAAGTGAAGAACAGGATATAGACGGCCAGCCAGAGAAATATGACGGAGATAAGCCTGTCGCGGCGGCAAATACTCGTCTGGGCGCCCGCGAATACCGCGAAGCCGACGAGAATAATGTAGCTTATGATAAAACCCGTTCCTTCCGTTCGATCGAAGTAGTCCCTGTATAACTCCGTCTTGCCCCTCCGGCCGCGGCTCAAGACCAGGTGCCGCGGCGGATAGTTTTCCGCGCGGCAGGGAAGTCTCAACCCCCCGACAGAGTAGACCAGGGCCTGGGCCGCGTTGACCCGCAGGGACCGGGGATCGGTTAGGCGGTCCCACGACGCCCGCTCGGATTTCTGTTGCCGGTTGAAGGACACCACGCTGTTGAGACTGAGGATGGGGTTGATGGTTCCGGAATAAAGATAGATCCCCAGGACCACCCCCAGCACACCGACCAGGTATATACCCGACCACTGCAACGCCCGGGCTCCGGTTATTTTTCTCTCGGTCAGGAAAAAGCGCCAACCCAATCGCCCTTTCGGAAGTTTTTTCCGGCGGAGTTCGCGGGAACGGGATAATAGAAATAGGGCAGCTGGCACGAGGACCAGGTTATAGAGGTTGCCCAGGCAGATCAAAAGCATCAAGACCGTGGCGGCCGCGCAGAGGACCAGACTCGAAAAGACCGGCTTGCGGATCAGCCGGTCGATCGAGAGCAGGATTGCCACACCTCCCAGGAAGATCCAGGAACGGGACTCCCAGACCGAACCGACGTACCAGGTGGTGAAGGAGAAACCGAGCAGCAGGGTGATCGTCAGGGCGAGCGGGGCGCGTCGGGTCCGGCGATAGAGCCAGCAGCCGAAGAGGGCGATCCCCAGGGCGGCACCGAACGAGCAGACCAGGGGAGACTGGGGGTTGGAAAGGATCCTGACCAACGCCTGATGGATCAGGGGATAGGCGACCCCCATAAAAATATGGCGGATCAGCACGTAATGACCCGTGGTGGCGAATTCGCATTCCCCCAGAGCCAGGCAGGCGTATCCCTTGCCCTCGAACTCCATCGGCATCCGGTCCCAGGGGTTCTCGATCAGGACGGTGCCGCGAAAAGTGGCAAAGTAGAGAAGGAAAAAGGCGGCCGCGACCAGGCAGAAGGCCAGGCTATACTTGAGGGTTTTCATACCTGTTATCTTCCAGTGTCCTGTCTCAGAAAGAAGTGTAATACGATGTCCATTACGAGGCCCGAAAGCTTTCGGGCCGAAGCAATCTCAAATCGTTACAGTGGAACAGATTGCTTCGTCGCTGCGCTCCTTGCAATGACGTTATTCAATTTACTTCCAAGACAAGACATTAGGTTTCTTCCACATTAAGTACGCCCCCCGGTAGAGGTGCCAGGCCGAGCGGTAGTTGGTGGTGGAGCGGCCGCTGCGCCGGGGACGGGCGAAGATGGGCACCTCGAGGATCACCTTCTTCAATCTCCGGCACTGGAGGTAGAGTTCCAGGTCGAGCAGGTCGCCGTCGGATTCGAGGGTCAGCTCCCGATAGACCGCCCGGGAGAATACCTTGGGCGTGGCGTTGATATCCCAGGCCGGGAGCCGGAAAAGAGCCCGGCATTCCAGGTTATAGAGAAAGGACCCGACCTTCCGGGGAAACGACTCCCGGCTGGTCCGGTGGGCCTTGATCACGGCGTCGGGGTTGGCCAGACCGTAAAGGATCAGGATGACCAGGTCCGACTCCCCGGTCCGGGCGGAGTTGGTGTAGCAGAGGACGTCTCCCCGGGCCTCGCTCAACCCCCGGCGGACCGCACGCCCCCAACCCCCCTCCGCGCTGGTTAACACCCGCACCGCCGGATATTCTCCGGATAGGGCGCGGCAGGCCTTGAGCGTATTGTCCGTGCTGTTATTCACCACCAGCAGCGTTTCGTGATCGAGCGGCAGGGAATCCAGCGCCCGCTGGAAATCCCGGACCACTCCGCCGATATGCCCGGACTGGTTATGGACCGGCATCACGATCGAGACCAGCCGGTTGTCCGTGATCTTCTTCATCCCTTTATCCAGCTCCGGGCGTCCCGGGCCAGGCTGTCGGCGTCAAGTCCGTGAAGGCGGCGGAGATAATCCCGACCGCCGCTAAGGTTCGGCGATAATCCGGAGACACCCCGCCGGATCACCCGACAGGGGATCCCCTCCCCCGCCGCCACCTCCGAGACCAGGGAACCGAGGCCGCCGCCGCGGTAGTGCTCCTCGACGCAGACGGCGAGGGGGGCTCCCCTGAGAGCGACGGCCAGGTCTTCGATTGGAGCGGGGCTGACGGAGGCGACCACCAAAACCCCGCAGGATACTCCTTCCGCCCGAAGGGACAGGGCGGCCCGAACCGCCTCCCCGGCGATATTCCCCATCGCGATAAATGTCAGCTCCCGGCCCGGGAAGACCGTCTCGACCCGCCCGAGGCGGAAACGGCCTCCGAGTTCGGGGAGTTCATCCCGCTCGTTTTTACCCAGGCGGTAATAGGCCGGGCCGGGAAGATTCCAGGTGGCCAGGAGGGCGGAACGGGCCTGGTTCCGGTCGGCGGGGGCGATAATGTTCAGCCCGGGCTGGGCTCTCAGGACCCCAACATCCTCCAGGCCCCAGTGGGTGACCCCGGCCGGGCCGTACTCGAAGCCGCCTCCGACCCCGACGATCCGGACCGGCAGGTTGTGGAGGACCGGTCCGTTGCGGATGAATTCGCCGGCCCGGAGCGAGGCGAAGGTCGCCATCGAGTAAACGAAGGGAAGAAAACCGGCCTCGGCCAGGCCGGCGGCCAGCCCGACCGCGTTCTGTTCGGCCACGCCGGTGTTGAAAAACCGTTCCGGGAACCGGTCGGCGAACTGCTCCACCACCATATAACCGAGATCGGCGGTGAGCAGGATAATCCGGGGATCGCGCTCGGCCAGCTCGGCCAGAGTTTCGATGAAGGTCTGCCTCATCTCCCCTC